>NZ_SRRZ01000110.1 GCF_013179805.1 Microcoleus asticus IPMA8
TTTGTTTTTGTTTTAAAATTTTTTGAACAAACCCTTTACTCACATCAAATCTGGCGGCTACTTTCCTAATTGATGTATCACCTTGTTCATAAATTTTAACTATTTTCTCACGAAATTCGCTCGAATAAGGTTTCATTTTTTTCGCTTATGTACTCAATACACTGTATCATATATACATGGAATCTGCTGTATTTGCAATACACTTGGATTTTTTTAAGTTTGGTATGTGTAAATTTATTTATGTTTGTTTGACTTTTAGTTGATAAAAAATACTCATTTTTTTCCGCATATACTTGACTTTTTCCTAATCTTATTGTATGCTCTTAAATAGTGGGCTGTTTGCACAACTAAATTTTTTTTACACAGATTTAGATTATAAAACAAGTATAGAAGTTATTATTAGCCTGTAAACCCGTTTATGAAAACAATTCCTCTGCTCGCCATTAGTTTTTTAGTAGCAATTTTAGCAAGCGCGATCGGCATTATCTCAGTGCAGAACGCCGCCCCAGTATCCTTAAACTTTATCTTTTTTAAATCGATACAAATGCCAGTAGGAATAGTATTGGCAATCAGCATGAGTGCAGGACTGATCGGAGGTGCGCTACTGCAACCGCTGTGGAACCTTTCAGATTCCCAAAACTCGCGTCCTAAATTTCAGGCAAATCCAGAAGAATCCGACACCGTACAATATTAAGTAGATTTGATCCCTTCGAGGGAATACACCTGACCGTCAATCAGCAAGCGAGTAATTCCCTTAGCTAGCAAATAAGGCGCCGCTTTTTGCAGCATACTGCTGTCAGGAATCTTGAAAACCCTTTGATTGCGAGTAGCAAATCGGCGGGCCACTCGGTGATTGTCAAACACTGCCAGGGTTTTCTCGCGAATCTCCGCCGCCGGAATTTGACCCAGTTCGCCAAAAGCTTTTAGAGGTCGGGTGATTAACTCCGCTGCCCGATCGACCACCAAATAACAAATTTTGGGAAGAGATGCTTCGCTTAAAGGCAAAACTTGAATCAGCCCTGTAGCCCGAAGCTCGATCGACTCCCCCGACGATATTGAACCCAGCAGACTGCCTTCAAACAGAGAGTCTTCATCCTCTAAATCTTCGTCGAAGTCGTCATCTAAATCATCTTCATCCTCATCCTCATCCTCATCTTCCTCAAAATCGCTAAAATCTTCATCGGCCAGCAGCCCTTCTGCTGGCAGCACTGCCTTTAATTCACCAGTCACAACAGCGCGGTGGCTCCGATCACCAAGATTGGCTGCTTGGGCATCTGGCAAATCAGAAACAGCCAAATCAGACTCTACAGTTCCTCGAAAATCGAGTTCTGCAACTGGTTCAGGGGCCGATCCCGAACGCTTTCGGATCGTCGGTCTCGAATTTGAGGCTGACTGCGGGACGGGGACTGACTCCGACAGGGGGACACCTACAGGATCGGTTTCGCGATCGGCCGACGACTCAGTAGTCGCCTCTGTCGGTTCAGAAACATTTGTGCGATCGGACAAACGCTTTTGTTTTTGCTGAACGAGAAATTCGTATTCCGGCTCCGACAAAGCCCCCTGAATGATGCGCCTCACAGTCGAACTGCTCACTCCGTAGCGCTTTGCCAGAGTGATAGTATTCTCGTTTGACTGTCGGTACAGCCTGATGAGTTCCCGTTTGTCTGAATCGGAGAGTTTTGTAGGCGTCATGCCAAGTTTTCCAGCAAAAAGACGTGAAAAGACGCAGGCTAGCAGTCAGCGAACTGTGATTTTTCATCTTCGATTTCAAGATCGGAGATGCCGACAAGGGCAAAAAAGCTTTCGCGTCTCCATCGCTTGCCAAAGCAACTCGAATCTCAAATCGCTACGCTGCGCGACGACTGCGCCTGTTCTGGCGAGAACGGGTTGAGATGTCATGTTCCAAGATAGCTCCAATCCCGAACAGGATGCCGCTGAAAACAAAAAAGACTTCCAGCAAACTGCCACTTTGATAAGCACCCTCAGCCTGAGTATCGCGCCATTTAAAGTACATATCTGCGATGTAAAGCGAAAAAGTTGCAGCCGCAATCATCCTCCACGATTGGGAAAAACGTCCTCCCCAAAACGCCAGCAGCAGTGCAGTAGCAATAATCAGCAGAAAAACGTCCCCGACGATGTAAAACAAATTGATTGCATTTTTGTGAGGCGACAGTTGCTTGTCAAGTGCCATCACCCATGCCGGAGCTTTGGTTTCTGCTGCTTCTTCTTCTTCTGCAGGTGCTGATTCAGCATCAGTCGCTGCTGCTCCTTTTGCTTGTAACTTGGACGAATTGTCCAAAGCAGGCGCTCTTCCTTTGGCCGCGGTTGCTGGTGCAGATTCTGTCACTACTTCCTGAGTGGCTGGGGGAGCCATTCCTAGCTGTGCCCTCCAAGAGTCAGGTGCAGCAACCCAGATAGCTACAGCAATCCCGAAGGCTGCAATTCCCGCTAACAAACCCCACTGCCAAATTTCTAGATTCAGGCGCTTGGAAGTCACAGCTAGAACCATGCCCCCGATCAGTACCACATAGCTGCCCAGATAAAACGCATCTGCTGGAGACACGTCCGGGTCTAACTCGAAATAGAGTTCCCAAATCCCGAACAGGACGTTGGCGATGAAATAGAACAGCATCCCCAGACCGATGCCCAGCCAGACGTTGCGCCCGCTGACCATGTGCGGGCTTTGCCAGTTTCTAAAACAGACTAAAGTAGCTCCTAAGAATGCTCCGCATTCAAAAATATAAGTGCCGATCGAGTACCAAAGAGGTAAACCCTCTTCTGCTGAGAAGGGGACGCTGAACAGCAAAAAGAACAGCAGCGCCATTACAGCCCAGACAATGCCCGCAATTACTAGGGTCTGAGCTGACAGTAAAGATGAAGATGTAGATGACTTTTCTGAAGTGCTACTCATAGGGATTCCACGAGACATAACTAGCGGTTGAACGCACCCCATCTCAATCTTTGATTGTAGATGAGGATTCTTTCGCAACAGAACCTTTGTCTGACGCTCCCGGAAAAACTGGCGTCCTCAGCGTGTCCTTGGGACTTTTGCCCTCCTACACTCTAGAAAGACTAAGCAAGAATAATATCTATTTACTAATTCAAGGAATTAGTCGTTAGTCGATCTTTTGCCCGGAAATAAATGATAGAAATACGGTATATGTCTTAACCATTAAGGCTTTTACAGTACCAAATCTATCTCAGAAATTATACCCTCAAATGTTGCTGTATCTGTTTTTTTACTTCCGCACTCCCCGACTCCTATCAATGATTATGGGTGGGAAGTGCGAGCGATCGAAATTTAGTTAAATTGCCAGACATTAACTGGCTTCCAAAACGACTCAACAATTTGGTTGCTTAATACACGTTGGTAATCCAACCTGTATATCGCGTACCCACTACAGTGCAATTATCTGGGCCCAATTGTCTGAGCAATTGTCAAAGATCTTTTATGCTGCGATCCACAACTTGTTGAGGGCTGATTGTTTCAGCCAATCTATAAACTGAGTGCGATCCGCTGCTGGCATATCTTGCAGCACATCGCTCACTCCCTCAGCGAAGCCCGTATCGCCAAAGTATGATTTACCCAAACGGTGGAGTTCTTGCAATAAGGTCTTGAGATGCTGCTCTTGCCAAGGGGGCGCCTTGTGATTTTGCAATGGACTAACGGTTAGCCAATTTTTGATCGCATCAGCGGAGTCTGCCTGGGGGAAGTTTCCCTGCTGAAATACCTTGGCGATATCTTTCTGAAACGATGCGGCTTGCCTTGCACCTAAGAGGTCTTCTACATCGAAGTAAACAGCTTGGAGGAGCAGCAGACAACCCTGCGCGAACAGCGGTGCTTTGGCTGCTGCTTCATTACCTGCCGGTTCTTCACCGGCAAGCTGATCTAAACGGACTTTTCCCCAGACGCTATATCGATCCGGCTCTTCTAGCAGAACACAGGCTTTGCCTCGGTTGTCGGTTAAGTCCCGCCACAAGGCTCTGGCGTCTTCTGCTTGCTTGCCGTTGAAGGCGCTGATTAGGCGAAAAGTCTGCCCCTGATAATTGAGAATGGGAATTTGTTGATCCCGTTTTGGGTGTTGAAAATTGGTTATTTCAACATCCTGCCGTTTCAGAATAAACATGACACTGCGATTTGACTCCTGTCATGGCCGAGGTGCTGTGCTTTTGACACTCCCCATGCCTAAAGGCGAGGGGATTCTTGATTCCGCGAGTCCACTTAAATTAGCAGGATTGCTCCCGATCACCCAGAGATGGTGCTCTCCTCAAGCGTTCCGATACTTTTTTGCTAACCAATGCTAACAAGTATCTAAGCTGAGATTGTCTCTCAGCCTTGGGGTATCAATCAATGCACGAATGAAAATCGCCCGCCCACAATTTACAACTGCTGTACTGGCAACGCTTGATTTTCGCGCTCGTGCCGAGCGGTCGATTGACTCTTTTGTTTTAATGCCGTACAGGAAGCTTATATACAGGCTCCATAGCATCAAGGATTTTCACCTGAGTCTTTCAATCCTAGTTCTACCACATTTTTATCAAATATCAAGTCGAGCACAATGTTAGGAAACATAACTAAATATCAGCAAATTAGTCATTCTGGCTCAACTCATGCCTAAAATCAGGGAACGATCTCTGGTTTTTCGGTAATGCGGTCAGCGTTTTAGGCTTTACCACTATCGGATGTTAACATAACAGATCTACATCTCCGAAAAAGCACCTGTGACTCTTATCATGTCTGAACCCCGTCTTATTTTCTGGAGATATCCGATCGACAAAATATTTGGGTTTTAACTCGACCTCTAAATACCTGACATTAGTTCACGCCGTACCTAGTTTTGATTGTAAATTTACAATTGTGCTGTTTGCAGGTGAGTCGCTTCAGCTTTTGTCAGATACACTCTTGGACGCACAAGCACTCTCATCACCTTGGTTTTTTTCCCGATCCCTAGCGCTCCACCCCGTATTTTCGTACATCAAACCGGTTTATGCGAAAGTCATAACATTATTTACTTGCTCGATCGCACACTGCACCGATACAATAATCTTGTTAGCGATTTTTGAGTTGGGTGCGTAACTCAGTTGGATAGAGTAGCTGCCTTCTAAGCAGCGAGCCGCAGGTTCAAGTCCTGCCGTACCCGTTACACAAACTTAATGATATCAACGGTTTCAGCACTTTTTTCCCGAAAAGGAGAGAGCGGTTGAAATCTTATTTGTTTCGGATTTGTTTCGGCTTAGAGCATCCCAAACAAATCCTTGAAAAAGCCCCGCCTGCCAAACCAGGGCTCATCTTCCCGCTTGCGGGCGATCGACACTGCTACCCTTCTGAGTATATGTTTGCTATAGCCGATGTGGTATCATAACAAGTCTATTGTGTCAATAGCCTAGAGCCTGCGATGTTCAAACAGCACCAGCAGCAGGTTGTAGGCCGATTAGCCCTCAGGGGTTATCCTTAGTAATCAGGCTAGTTTCCGACAGGTTTGGATATGTTCCCAACAACTCTATTTCATATTCCCCAAAATTTAATGCTATTACTCGACCGCAGCGCGATCGACCGATTAGAGCCCCTATTCGCGCAAGCAGCCGGAATGCCTATAGTTGCATCGGAAAATACGGCAACAATTGCGCTCGTATTGGTTGCTCTGGGAATTCTGGGTTGGGGATTTTATCGCGCCAGACCTTTTGGCAAACTGGGAATTTTGGCTTGGTTGCAGTCAGTTGCCCTGATGAGTCCCTGGTTGCTGTTCTTTGGTTTATTCGCCGCCGGGATTTACCTCAATCTAGTTGCGGTATTGTTGCTGCTGGTGGCATCCACGGGATTGTACATTTATCTGGGCCGGCAATTGCGTAAGGCTGCATCCGATGCAGTGCTGCGATCGCCCCCCGATGCTGCTGAGGTAAAGTCGCAAAGCGATGCTTTCTCGGCCCCTGAGTCGCAGCGACCACCAGGCCCAGAAACCATTAAGATCGTCACCTCGTCACCTGCGAATAATGAATCAGAAATAATTCCCGTTCCAGTTGAAGACCTCAAGGCAATTAAAGGCATCTTTGGAATTGATACTTTCTTTGCCACAGACACGATTCCCTATCAAGATGGGGTAATCTTGAAAGGCAATCTCCGCGGAGATCCAGAACAAGTACACTCACGTTTGACGGCAAGTTTGGAAGAAAGATTAAACGATCGCTACCGCCTATTTTTAGTAGAAAATCAGGACGACAAGCCAGTAGTTATTATCTTGCCCAGCACCAACGACCCGCAGCCAACTACCGTATCTCAAAAAATCCTAGCAGTCGTGCTGCTGCTGGCAACAATTGCTACTAGCTTAGAGACCGGCGGTTTGCTGCTAGGTTTCGATTTCTTTAACTCGCCGACTAGATATCTAGAAGTTCTGCCAATTGCAGCCGGAATTTGGGCGGTTTTAGGCTCTGGCGAAATCGCTCGCCGAGTGCTGGCAAATCGGTACAAAGTTGGCTTGAGTTGGCCGTTTTTTATACCAACTTTGCAGATAGGTTGTTTTGGAGCGATCGACCGTTTTGAGTCGCTGCTGCCCAACCGTAAAGTTTTGTTTGACATCGCTTTTGCCGGGTCAGCCGCTGGGGGAATAGTTTCTCTGCTAATGCTGGTAACGGGTTTGCTGCTGTCTCACCCCGGCAGTTTGTTTCAAATTCCCGCAGAATTTTTCAAGGGCTCGGTTTTGGTGGGAACTTTGGCAAAAGTGGTTTTGGGTTCGGCCTTGCAGCAGCAGATTGTGGACGTTCACCCGCTGGTAGTTATCGGTTGGTTGGGCTTGGTAATAACAGCGATTAATTTGATGCCGGCGGGACAGTTGGACGGGGGTAGAATCGTGCAAGCCATCTACGGTCGGAAAATAGCAAGTCGCGCTACTTTGGCGACGTTTGTGGTGCTGGCGATCGCTTCTTTAGTTAATCCTTTGGCTCTGTATTGGGCGATCGTGATTCTGATTTTACAGCGCAATCTGGAGCGGCCGAGCCTCAACGAGCTAACTGAGCCTGACGACGCTCGCGCGGCTTTGGGTTTGCTAGCTTTGTTCTTGATGATTGCTGCGCTGTTGCCGTTGACTCCGGCTTTGGCGGGCCGTCTGGGAATCGGGAACTAACAGTAGCCGCGCGTCTTTGGTAATAGGCTCTTGGGTTGCGGTAAATTAGTGGAATATAGGAATTGAGCGATCGAACTGGGGAAATTCGGGCGATCGGGTTCCTAACTACTAATTTCCAATTAAGATCCCCGCCCTGGGCAATTTATCTATTACTAAAAGTTGTTTTTTTATAACCCAAAAGTTGTTTAAACTTGATAGATCGAGTTTAAATAACTTATCTGAGCCTATAGGATAAAGTCATGGCTAATCAACTTCCTCCTGTATTGGTAACTTTTGATGCAGATGTTTTAATGGCTGGCAGAACTCAAGTTTGGCAAGAATATGCCAAGGTGGGAACTTGCTATATCCCGGAAGTAGTGTACGACGAAATAGATCGTCTGACAGGGCAAGCGGTGGAAAAAGCTCAAGAGCAAGTAGCTAGAGAGTTTATGCGCTTTTTTGCCGACAGCGGCTGGATTGCAACTGACGCTCAGGAAACACACCGAGCTCTGGAACCTTCGATCAAAAATCAAAGCAAGCCAGCAATGCTCGTGGTAGCGACGGCTCAGTGCGTTTACGGTTTGGCTCAGGAACACCCCGACACTTTGGTGATTTTTGTGTCCAACAGCCAGCCTCTGCTGAAGCGGCTGGCTTCTGTGGGGGCTGCGAATCTCTGCGGGATTACCGGGGCGATGCTGTTAAATTGGGCGAGGAAAGGGGAACGCCCGCCGGCGGCGACTCAGCAATTGCAAAGTTTGATGCGCAGCCTCGCCGATCGCAAATCGACTCAGCGCTCTAACAGCAGAATTCAGGAGGCTGCGGTAGGCCAAACGGGGGCTTCTGCTAGCAACTTAACGGGGACGCGTGGCGCTTCTGAATTGAAGTCGTCCAGCAGTTTTAGTAAAACTCATAAAACGGGTTTGACTGAGATGCGCAGTGCGAGTTCCCGCCCCAAAACGCCGTCCCGCAGTCGCGAGGAGTCCAGAGATTACGAGCCGGCTGTATATCGCCTGAAACATATTACACCTCCGCCAAAAAGGAACAGCGGTTTCCTGTCTAGTGCGTTCAATTTTTTGGGAGCGTTATTTTTCTTGACGGTAGCGGTGGGTATTTTGTGGCGAGTGTTCGATGTTAAGGGTTTTAGAAAGACTTTTGTGCCGGCTCTACCGCAGCCTGTGCAACAATTTGTTAAGTCTATCGACCCTAAATAATCTGGTTTTCTGAAAATTCTACCTTCAGATCCGGCTGACTTCTGCCTTCGCAAACTGGGATAGCACGCGAGGCTAACAAATTGGTTCGCTCCCCTAAATATAGCGGTAAGCTGCTCGTGGCGCACCCTACCATTAGAGTTCCTGCCCTTAGTCCGCTGGGAATTTTCAACGGCTACTATCAGAAGAGAAGATGAACGCTTTACTTTACCGCTCCAAAAATCCCTCGTCATGCTGAACTGGAACCAAATAATTAGTGGATTAGCACTGGCTTTTGCGGGTTTTGCTTATGCTTTAGTATTTTTTGTTCTTCTTCCCTTCAGACAGTACGATTATGCAGCACCACTTGGGGCAATAGTAATGGCGATCGCACTTACTCTAGCAATGAATTGGCTACTATCTGCATCGTTGCTAACTGGCTGGAGTTGGGTGGCTGCATTATTTTGTTTTCAGGTAGCCCTCATATTTTTTGGTAGCGTGTTTCTGGAAGATGGGCTGTACCTGCCAAATTTGTTGTTTTTTGGAACTATGAGCGTAGGATATGCGAGCGTTTATACCAGTTTTTCACAACAAAAAACACTGGTAATTGTGGGTTTGTGTACGGTATGTTTCCTAGCTTCAATGTACTTATCTTTGATTGGCAGCTATGTGCTCAAAGGCAAAAATCCGTTTCAGGGTTCTTCTACCCAGATGCTGCCGCTGTTGAATCAAAGGGTAGAAATTATCACCGACAATCCCAAACAATTGTATTTGAATGGCAAAACTGGCAAACTCACGCATATTGACCGTTATGAAGTGACAGTGAAACTAGATTCTGGAGGAGACGAGAGATTGATGTGGCCCTATGTCTATGTTTGGTGGCAGGATATCAAGGCTGCTAACTAACAGAAATCTCAGTAATTTACATAAGCAATGCCCTAGTGAAACAGGCGGATTTAAATAACTTCCGACCCATAAAGCTAAATAAATTTCTCTCTTTCTCTTATATTTTCGCTGTATCTTCTCTGTGCATCAAGAGCGTCAATATCGGTTCATTCACTCTTTAAAGCTGGTTCATTTCCTTCTACAGGTCGCACAATTGCGGGTTTATTGGTAGATGTTGCCTGAAAAAGTGCCTTGAGTGCCAAATTAAGATTTTCTGCCATGACGATGCGGTTTTCGTAGACAGCAATAACTCTGACTAAAGTTGGCAAACTATTACGCTCGGCTTCTAAGTAAAGAGGTTCCACATACAGTAAAGATTGTTCAATCGGAATTACTAATAAGTTTCCTTGAAGTGCTTTGGAACCCTGGCGATTCCAGAGAGATATTTGTTCGGAAATAACAGGATCTTGGTTAATTAAAGCTTCTATTTGTTCAGGGCCGTAAACTAATCGCTGTTTCGGGAACAGATAAAGCAGCAATTTTCCGTAATCGCCACCATCCGATCGCCCTGCAATCCAAGCAATTAAATTGTTGCGGCTTACTGGTGTGAATGGGAGCAGCAAAATAAATTCTTCTGCTGTTTCCGTAGGCAGTTTAGTAATTAAATAATACGGTTCTACGGGCTGCTGTTCGCTGCCATAAATTTCGTTGGGAACTCGCCACAAATCCTCCCGATTGTAAAATACTTGCGGGTCTTCCATATGATAAGTTAGCAAGCGTTCCGATTGAATGCTCAACAAATCTACTGGATATCTGATATGTTTGCGGAGAGCCGGAGGCATTTTGTCAAGGGGCTTGAAGAGTCCGGGAAAGATAGCAATCCAACTGTTAATAATGGGGTCGGAGGGATAGGCAACGTAGAAGTCAACAGACCCGTTGTAGGCATCAATCACTACTTTAACGGAGTTGCGGATGTAGTTAAACTCATGATTTCCCGGGTCAGAATACGGATAGCGATCGCTGGCTGTATAGGCATCGATAATCCAGTAAAGATAGTTGGGAGATTGATCGGTGACCGAGGGTGAAGCCTTAATCTCGTTGCCATTTTCATCCTTTTCTTTTTCTATATCATCTTTGCTAAGATTGGCGTTTGCTACTACTAAATACGGGTCGGAATCGTAGCGCAAAAAAGGAGCAATCGCCCGGACTCTTTTGTTAATATTTCGGCGGTATAGCAATTTAGTTTCTGGCGTAAAATTGCGGGTCAGCGCCATTTGCCAATTTTTGAGATAATTAGCAAACAGCCAGCGCCGCCACATAGAGCCGATCGCAATTCCGCCCCTACCGCTGTAAGTATTGTAAACATTTTCTTCGCCGCTGGGATAATCGAATTCTTTGACTTTTGTGGGCGTCATCGCGTCTGTATCGGTGATTTCGCCATAGTAAATTCTCGGGTAGCCGATCGGAATACTGGCCCGAATTCGATCGCTAGTGACTTCCAAAGTAGTCTCTCCTGTCTGGGCTGCAACTCCAATATCTTTGACAAAATAATCTGGTAAACCGCCGACACCGACTCTGTTTACGGGAGAAAGAGTAAAGCCGTAACCGTGAGTGTAAACTAGGTGTTCGTTCACCCAAGTTTGAGCTTCGGGGGCAACTTCTGTGTAATCTAGTTCCCGCGCTGCCAGAAACACTTGTTGGCTTTCCGAATCTCCCTTTTGTGCTTTTTCCTTTTTGATTGTGTAGCGATCGATATCGGCATCAGGAAATGTATAATATGGTCTGATTTGCTGTAACTGTCGGTTTGTTTGCAGCAGCGGTCGCTTGTCCCACAGGCGGATGTTGCTAATAGTAAGTTGATTTTTTTCTAAGTCGGCATAAGTAAGTTTTCCTGCGGGATCGAATGTTTTTATTTCAATTTGTTTGAGGTCAAAGGCTTCTTTAGTAAAGGCAATGCTGCGCTGAATGTACGGCTGTTCTCGTGCTAGTTCGTTGGGTTGAACTATGAGTTGCTGCACAATTTTTGGCAGCAGCAAACCTCCCACAAAAGTTAAACTTACCCATGCTAAAACAACTTTTTTTAAAAGTTCATTTTTAATTTTGAATTGGTAAACCTGGCACAGCATCAAAAGTGCGATCGCCCCCGCCAAAATACTCAAAAATTCATAACAGGGCAGCCGCACCGTCACGTCAGCATAATTTGCCCCGTAAGTAACGTCTCCCCGCGAATACAGCAATGCGTAGCGCCCCAGCCAGTAGCGGAATGCGGCGGCTAGCATTAAAGCTGCACCCAAGCCGTACAAATGCCGCTGCTGCGATCGAGAAAACCCCAAAAATATCCCTTGACTCAGGCTATTTCCAGACAGCAAATATGTTAAAGCACAAGATACTAAACCGTACAAAAATACAACTGTCAGCCAGAATCCTAGCAACTCTAAGATTGGCAAAATAAATACATAAAAGCTAATATTTTGATTGAAAAGAGGGTCGGTTGTGTTAAAATTAGTAGGGTTTAAATATTGCAAAACGTTTGTCCAGCGACTGGCGGCAATCAGCCCGATCGCCAAACTGAGAACAAGGGCGATCGCCCGCAGGCAAAAATCAGGCTTAATTGCTACAGCTAACATTGTCCCCAGCAGCAATCCCAACTCCCACCAGCGAGAAAATAGCTGCACCCCTATTTGCTGGATTGACTGTATTCCCAATTGCACCGACGGTGCAGGCAAATTGTCAGCTATGCCGAAATAAGTGAGGCTATTTGCAGCTAACAGCCCGCAGTGAATTACTGTCAAAGTTGCGATCGAACTCAATCCGAATACCGCCAACAGCAGCCAGGAAAAGGTAATTTGAGATTTAGCAACCGGTAATTCGTAATTCTTCCCCGTTTTGTTCGCCCTCAGTGAAGCGAATAGGGCGCCCGCAACCGGCGATTTCATTTTCTCTGCGGGATGTTGCAGGCGGCGGGCTAAAGCCAAATTTCCGAGCAAAAAGGCAGAAGAAACAGCAATTGCGATCGCGCCCAGCAACCCTTGAGTTTTCAGCTTTAACAGAAAAACCTGAAGATATCCAACTTCCTGAAACCACAGAATTTCTGCCGCAATGCGGGAGGCAAATTCAAAAACCAGCCATAGCCCCGCAATCAGTAGGATTATTTGATAAATTCGCCTATTAGTCATTAGTCATTAGTTATTAGTCATTAGTTATTGGTTGAATGATAACTGATATCAGGTTCGAGCAATTTACCCTCCCGAATGATGCTTTTGCCGCAGCAAGGCTTGGAGGCATTTTTATTCATGGTAATTGACCGGACATAATATGACTTCTGCTTTCCAGTCAACGGCTAACTGCTTTCCTGTCAACTGACTAATGACTAATGACCGATGACTAATGACAAACTAGCTGTACTGCTGATTGACATCCACATCCAAATTAAACAGTGTTTGCAAAGTTTGCATCGCTTGCCGCCGCGCCTCAATATCCTGCTGAGCGCGCAACTGTACCATCGGATCGTGCAAAATCTTATTCACAATCCCCCTTGTTAAAGATTCAATCACATCTTGATGTTTCTCCGAAAATTCCGAACCAAGACGCGATAAAGCTTTTTCTAACTCTTGTTCCCGAATCAATTCTATCTTATCCCGCAAACAGCTAATTGTAGGAACAGTTTCCAGACTGCGCCACCAGAGATCGAAAGCCTCTACTTCCTGTTCCAGCAAGCCCTGAGCTTCCATTGCCATTTTGCGGCGGGTTTCGTGATTTTGAGCTACCACTGCTTTCAAGTCGTCCACATTAAACGATCGCACATTAGCGAGTTCGTTCGCATCCGAGTCAACGTTGCGCGGCACAGAAATATCCACCAACATCAAAGGGCGATTTGGGTCTAAAGCAGCTTCCAATTTAGCTTTATTTAACAGGGGATCGGTAGCTGCCGTACTGGTGAAAACCAAGTCGGAACCGGCAATTACCTGCATCATTTCTGAGAGCTGATACAGGTGCAATTCAGCATCTTTAAACTGGCCTGCCAACTCCAGGGCGCCCCGCACAGAGCGGTTGACGATCGAAATATGGCTAGCTCCTTTTGAGAGCAAATGCTGCACCAAAAGCCGCGACATTTTGCCAGCACCGATAATCGCAATTTTGCTGCTTCCTAAATGCTGACCCTTCATTTGAGCCAATTCTGCCGCCGCCGAACTGATCGAAACTGCACCGGTACCGATGCTAGTTTCCGTGCGAACTCGCTTCCCTGCTGTGAGAGCTTGCTTGAACAAGCGCTCTAAAATTCTGCCTACACCTTTGTACTGCTGGGCGAGTTTGTGAGTTTGTTTCACCTGAGCCAAAATTTGTCCTTCTCCGAGCACCAAACTGTCGAGGCCAGAAGCCACTCGCATCAAGTGCATCACCGCATCTTCGTGCAGCAAAATAAACAGGTGAGGGCGCAAAGACTGCAAAGGAACTTTACTGCATTCGGAAAGGAACTGAATAACCTCTCGCACACCAGGCTCCGACTCGCTGGTAACGATATAAATTTCTAAGCGGTTGCAAGTGCTGAGGATGGCAACCTCTTGAATGTGCGGGTAGCCGCGCAATTGGGCGATCGCCGCTTCAACTTTCTGTTCTGGAATGCTCAGTTTTTCGCGAACTTCAACCGGCGCTGTTTTGTGGCTGAGACCTACGACTGCAATATTCATATCTGTGATTTGTCACTATTTCTTTCTTAGTTGTTAACAGTCACCTGCTATTAGTTCTTAGTTTATCGCTAATTGCTAATCATTGGTGACTGTTAACAGTTAACTGTTAATTGTTAACATTTAACTGTTAACAACTAACTAATCACTAATTCAATTGCAAAGATTTCGGCTGGTCAAACATATGGATTGTATCCACAAACCGAGCTGTTTTCGACTGAGAAGAAATTACCAAACTTTCAGTGCGAGCGCCGCCGCCAAAGAAGCGAACTCCATCCATCAGCGTTCCGGGGGTAATCCCGCAAGCTGCAAACAGAACTGTTTCTCCAGATGCCAGCTCTTCAGCATTGTAAATCTTGTCTGGGTCTGTGATGCCCATCTCTTTCAGGCGGGCAATATTGCTTTCTTTGCTTTCACCGATCAAACCAGTTTTGACAACAGCCGGATCGTAAATTAACTGCCCTTGGAAGTGACCGCCCAAGCAGCGCATTGCCGCTGCGGAAATTACACCTTCCGGTGCTGCACCAATACCCATAAGTGCGTGGATGTTGGAACCAGAAAACGCGCAAGAAATCGCTGCCGAAACGTCGCCGTCGCTGATCAGCCGAACTCTTGCACCCGCTTGCCGAATTTCATTAATTAAACCTTTGTGCCGATCGCGATCCATCACGACCACCACCAAATCTTCAATACTGCGGCCGAGGCAATCAGAGATAATATGGAGATTTTGGGTTGGCGTTTTGCGAATATCTACATGATTCTTAGCAGCCGCAGGAGCAGCCAATTTGTTCATGTAGAAATCGGGAGCAGCAAACAAACCACCTTTTTCAGAGATTGCCAAAACTGCCATCGAACCGTTTTGACCGTAAGCAACTAGGTTAGTACCTTCGCAGGGGTCAACAGCGATGTCAATTTCGATCAATTCATCTAGGTTGCAGATTTCTTTGGCATCTTCGCGGGTACAAATACCTACTTGTTCGCCGATGTAAAGCATGGGTGCGTCATCGCGTTCGCCTTCGCCGATCACGATGCGACCGCGCATATGAATTTTGTTCATGCGCTCCCGCATGGCTTCTACAGCCACTCTGTCGGCTTCATCTTTTTCGCCTTTGCCCATCAAGCGAGCGGAAGCGATGGCTGCCTGCTCAACTACTTCGATAATCTCTAAACCGATTACATTGTCCACGAACTAGATCCTCTCAACTTCTGATGCGTGCCTTGTGCTCTTTTGCACTCCCAGCAATCAAGTTTATCAGAGGCGGGGATCTGTGCGAGCGCAAGCAGTTGGTTAGTTTGTGTTAACTTTTGCTTCTTTGAGCCTGGGGCTGGAAAATCTGAGTCAAACAAGCTCAAGGAGCGATCGCCCCCATACTTCACTCTTGCTTGGGGGATCGCACAAAAAGCTCGTCTGAGCAGGAACTCCGGCATTCCCGGGGGTTCCGGGGGATCGATCGGCGGTTTCAGGCAACTTGTCATCCCGAGTGCCGTTAAAGGTTTTATGATTAGTTTGCGATCGCACGATTCCTCAGGAACCCAGTTGCTGACCGGATTTATCGTTACTAAACCCAATATTTTAGTATAAACCGGGTTTTTGAGGGTAAGTCCTCATGATGATGACAAATCAAAAGGACAGCCCAAAATCGGGACGCACTAGACTTTATAAGCAGGAAGCAATAAAAAATGATGATGAAAGCCCAAGATATTATGACCACAGATGTTGTTACCATTCGCGGTTCGGCAACTGTAGCTGAAGCAGTGGCGATGATGAACGAACTGTGTTTGCGCGCGTTAATTGTGGAACGCCGCCACGAACAAGACGCTTACGGCATTGTCACGGAAACGGATATTGTTTACAAAGTAACAGCCTACGGAGTAGACCCGCAGAAAGTCCGCGTCTTCGAGATCATGACCAAACCGTGCATCACGGTGAATCCCGACTTGGGCGTGGAATACGTGGCGAGGTTGTTTGCGAATACCCGAATCCGCCGAGCTCCGGTGATTAAAGACAAACTGCTGGGCATTATTTCAGTAACGGATATCTTGACAAAAAGCGATTTTGTCGAAAAGCCGAAAAGTGTTTTATTTGAGGAAGAAATCGAACGGGCGATCGGGGATGCCAGAACTATCTGTGCCGAGAAAGGCGCTACCTCTAGAGAGTGCGCGGTAGCGTGGGATATTGTAGAGGAAATGCAGGCTGAGGCTTCTCACCAGCGATCGATGAAGCTTGAGAAAACGGCTTTTGACGAGTATTGCGAGGAAAATCCCGAGGCGGCTGAAGCGCGGATGTACGAGAGTTAATTTAGTTATTAGTCATTAGTAATTAGTTATTAGTTATCAACTCTTATGTAAGGATTGATAACTAATAGCTAACAATCGGGAATAGCTGGTTTTCTGCCAGCCTCACGAAAAATAAAAATCTTAAGTGTTTGGCTCAGTCATACAAAACACGTTGAGCTTGTTCCCATCAAGATCCCGAAAATATCCCGCATAAAACCCCGGCAACACGCCTCTTGGCCCCGCAGCTCCTTCATCCTTAGCCCCAAGTTCGATCGCTTTGTTATAAACTAAGTTGACTTTTTCTGGACTGTCAACTTGAAGAGCTATCATTACTCCATTGCCAACAGTTGCTGTGTTACCATCAAATGGTTTTGTAATAGCAAGTGCTGGTCGATCGGGAGAAACGCTCCATGCGATAAATCCGCCGAATTCCATGAATCGTCGAGCGCCAATTTCAGCAAGCAAAACATCATAAAACTTGGCTGAAATTTCAATATCGTTGGTACCGAGTGTAACGTATCCGATCATATTTTTTTCCCTGGTTTTAAGATGAAGAAAAGTCTTTGAGAAAATAACCATTGAGTTAAACTGTGGCTGATAGAAGCAAAGCTACAACTCAAAAATTATCTTAGATTATAACTCACACTAGCTCGGTTTTGTCACTTCCAATGATTATAGTGAAAGCAAGTTTATTTGCCTGGTTTTACAGCAGGCGGTGCTTAATTATAGGTTTATTCTATTGGTTGAATGCACTCTGGACTGTCTCTACTTGGACTGTTGACGATCGCACTCACCGCCTTTGCTTTCATGGCTTCGGAAGCATACGGCTTTAACAGCGGCAAAACTTCCTGAGAATTTTTAACAGAAGGATCGAGCCACTGTTCCCAATCGCTGTCGGGGAGAATCACTGGCATTCGATCGTGCATCGGCTGCACTGTTTCGTTAGCAGCGGTAGTAATTATAGTGCAAGATACAATGTTTTCTGCTTCTGGAGATTCCCAATTTTCCCACAAACCGGCAAAAGCAAAAGGTTCGCCGTCTGCCTTTTGAAAATAGTAAGGCTGTTTGTTCTTTCCCTGCTGCTGCCATTCGTAGAAGCCGTCAGCGACTATCAAACACCGCCTGTGCTTGATGGCGCTGCGAAAAGCAGGTTTTTCGGCTACAGTTTCCGATCGCGCGTTAATCATGCGGCTGCCTATTTTGATGTCTTTTGCCCAACTGGGAATCAAACCCCAGCGCATAAATTGGAACTGTCGCTGGATTTTTTCTGGTTCAACTGTTACTGTGGCAACTGATTGAGTTGGGGCTATATTGTATCGAGGTTTGATATCGGGAACTGCCGACAGTTTGAAGAATTCGGCTATGATTTGACCTGAAGTAGTTAAAGTGTATCGTCCACACATAATTTATAATTGGTATTAACAAAAAGGTAGATTGCGATTTACCGTTGGGCGGGGCGGGTTTTCGAGATTATTGGTGTTAGGCAAAGATGGTTTGTAAAACGCGCCCCTAAGAGACATTGCTAAATTGTGGAACATTCGCAGACAACCATTCGGCGCGCAACTTTTCAATAGCTAATTCTTTAAATTTAGCTTCTACTTCAATCCAAGGAGCTTGATAATAGCAATTAGGCATTTCTGTAATTAAATCGCTGTGGCGGGGGTCGGCAAAAAATTCTCTGCCATTCGATATGTGCACTAATTGCCATTCAGGAACAGACCAAGTTGTGCGGGCTGCTGCGAGCATTTCGGGAACGCTGGGATCGTCGTAAGTTTCTAAATGTTCGTGAATGACGTGGTGGTGGGCGTCAAAAACCATTGGTACGCAGGTATCGAGACAAACTTCTAAAATTTCCGAGGAACTGTAAGCGTATTCGTCATTTTCAAAGGTTAAGCGCGATCGAATTGATTCTGGCAAGTCGCGGATGACTGATTTGAGCTGCGAAGTGCGATCGCTCTTGCCGCCGTGAATGTTCATCAGTGCCTGGGGCGATCGGGGCTGTCCCAACATATCTAAAATTAAAGCATGAGTCGCAAGAATTTTAATGCTGTTTTCAACCACAGAAAGCTTGTCGGAACTGAGGACGACAAATTGATCCGGGTGGAGTACCAAACGGATGCCCAAAGACAAAGCGCGATCGCCGGTATTCCGCAATTCCTCAGTCATAGAGTGTAGCACTGCTTCCCCCAAATCTGTATCTGCAAAAGGGAACAGTGCAGAAGTCATGCGGTAGAGCTTAATCTGATTAACACAACAGAAGTCGATCGCTTTGTCAAGCCGCTTTAAGTTATCTGTATAAAGCTCGCGCAATACTGTTTCTTGTTCAATTTCCGAAAGCTGTAAAAGTCGCTTCCGCGTGACAGTGCGAAAGCGAACTGCATCCGAAGTCGTAATGCAGACTAATCCTAATTCTGGCAATTTGTCCTTTTCCAATACTTGGTTAATCCCGCTCATTTAGCAATAATTCCTAACTTGAATTTTAGGTTAAATAGTTTTGTCGTAAGGACTTTAGTCCTTTGTTGTGAAGCTGTGAGGTACTACTAAACCTGCCTAAAGAGTCCGGCAGAGATTGAAATCGCTGGCGGACTCTGGAAGTGCAAGATGTAATTAGTAGAAACCTAATTTTTATCAAACCTCTAATCAACCGCGTCGCAGATAGCATATCGATGCCAATTTAATCGATATAACTATTGCTGTTCTTCGCCAGACTCAGCCTCTTCGTCGGGCCGCGCAGTGGCAACAGGATTTTCCATTGCTTCGTTATGGAACGGATAACCGGATGTTTCTTGATTTAGCGGGTCAGCGGGTTGGTCGTCAGGGGATGTTATTTGACCGTTAGTGTTGGTATTGGGTTTTGTGGAAGAACCTTTATGGCTGGCGTGACCGCTGCTCATCTTTTTTTCCTCAATTAGGTCGATCGAACAATTTCTAGCTTAGACTTAGCTGCTGCGGGCGATCGCCTATCTTAAGTCAGAGATCTGCTTAAGTACATTGCACAGCAGAAAGTTTGTATTACTCTGCCATAGATTTGAGCAGACGGCCAACTACAGGGTCAATCTGCCAGTAATCCTTACCGTCTTGCTTCTGATTTCCTAAATGCGAGACAAGACTGAGGATCTCCGCCCATCTGAGAGTCTGCTTGACAATTTCAGGCGATACATCATCAAGAACCTCAATTAATTCCTCAACGGCTGCTGCTTCTCCCCATTCGGCTAAAGTTCTCATCACCAGTATTCTTTGAGGTTCGCAACCGTCAAAGCCCATTGAATTAATTAGTTTTTCAGAGTTATTAAATTGATGCTTCAGTTCCCCCAAGGAATCTTGCCAGCGATGGGGATTGAGTTGGGAAAATTGATAGAATTCTTGCAGCAAGTTTGACCAATTTCCTGTCACTTCCGTAATCTTCTTTCTAACTTCTAGTCCACTGGGCAACTTAGCATCTTCCAACCAATGTCGCAGCGCCGCATCGTGCCAAGGTTTGAGGCTGAAAAATCTCACTTCTTTAAAGTAATCAAAGCCTCTGGAACTATAATTAACTAACTGCCCAACTTTCTGAGGCTCGGCGACGAAAGCAAGCTGGATAAACGAGTCTTCCTTCTTCAATCTTTTGATTTTCTTAATTGCCTCATCAACCCAATCCTTACTCCAAGGGGTGGTGGGTGATACAACAACGAGCGTCGTAGTATCTTTCTTGCGACGGTTACTAATTTCTGTCAAACGCTGGCTGAAATCCGATAGCTCTGAGAGATTTTCTAAATAGTGAATTTTGCAATCCTTCTTACTAAATGCTGCTTCCATAAAAACTCTCAAATCGTCAATTCCTGCGGCTTGGCAGCCAAATATAATAGAGACACCATACTCCCGGCGCAGCAGCTCTGATTCCTGTTGAACAGTTAAAGGACTGCGCCGGGAATCAGCTTTATTTTTGACAAGAGGAGACCGAAAAGTAGCAGGTTCGTATTCAGGTGGAGCTTCACGCGGTCTCAGAAGTTCTGCTTCAATTTCTGGTTGCGTACCCATAAGCAAGGCTAAATTAGAACTTCTCAGAGTGAAGTAACCTGGATTGGTTTCTCGTAAAACTCCTAATCCGACCATTTCTTCTAGTAAAGCAAGAATTTCATCTTCCGATGACCTTCCCGCGAATCCGTCAGACCACCAATACAAGACTTGTTCGCGAATCCAAGATACAGAAAATCCATCCTCCATACCTGTTTCATCCTCCTGAGAGCCATCAGCAATCGAGTAGGCAATTACCTCGTAGCGCTTATCGAGTCCCAATGTCAACTTAAAGCGATCGCGAATATTATTGCGAAGGTCTTGACTTTGATAAGCTTCTTCTACATGGCGAGAAGTAATCACGTAAGGCGGACTAATTTTAGGATCGAAAGTAGGGACATCTGGGTTAGTAATGTGCTTGAGTAACTGCTCGCAATAGAGTTGAATCAAGCTCGGATAATAGTTAGTCTGCCAAAGAATGCGCGGGATTAAATCAAGTGATTCAAAACGATAGCCAAGACTAGCCAGCGGACGTTCTACCAAAGCTGTTGCCGCACGCATTTCACCATTATTCAGCAGAGGCCCAATGCAGATCGGCCTGCCAAAGTGAGCCAGCGGATGATTTGCTTGTCTAGTGGTTCTCAGAACGTTGTGCAATCCGGCAAAGACTACCTTAAAACGTCGGTCAGTTTCCATCATTAATTTTCTGAGCTCATCGCAGCGGAGGAAATCCTCCTTACCATCGGCTTCAAGGAAATTATCTGCCTCATCCAACAACAGCAAAAAGCGCCGCTGCTTGTCCAATTCCAGCCAATTTTTAATCCGCAGCAAGCTGCTTTCGCGAACGGAATTGCGCCGATTGGTATCAGGAATTTTCAATTTATCCAATTCTCCGTTTAGTAAATCCCAAATCTTATCTAAAGCTTGGTTGCGTCCAATTTCTTTAATATCCAAAAATAGGGCGTTCCTTCCCGCGTCGGTTCCATGAAAAGTCCGGTGTACATACTTAAGCAAAACGGTTTTACCTAACTGCCGACCTCCATAAATCAAACAAGAACCAAGAGGATCGATTATGGATTCCCGTTCTCGTACTCGCCCGTAAAACATCTCAGGCGGAACCTCTCCTGCTGCGGTTTTATAAGGTTCTAAGAAAGTAAAGGGTAAGGTACAATCAAACAATACAGGTAAGCGTGTTTTTTGTTCTCCGCAAAGGTAGAGCATCAGCACATCATCTATCACAATGAAAGTGCTGCGACGCTGCCGACACAAATCAGCCAAATCTCGGCGTTTCTTTTCAGTCATTCGCCCAAAATGAAAGACGAATATCGGCCCTCCAAGAGCAGTTTCTCCAACGGCATTGAGGAGATCCTGTTCGTTCGGTCTATCCCATACACAAAGAATGCGGTAATGGCCCTTCGCGGCTGAACCATAGGCAGACACAGGACAGCGATTTTGGTCAAATATCGGCTCAGCATTAACGTCAATCCAGGTATTTTGTCCTGATTTTTTAAATGTAAGAGATGTTATGTTAAAACCGAGGTTGCTTAGAATTTGGCGAGCATCTTTCTCTGTGATTTCTTGCTTCCTTCCCTTGGCTGCAAACCAAGCGTCTAGCATATCAGCAGCTTTTTTGGCTTGAGTTCCTTGCGGTATCTGGATTTTTGCGATACTTTTCCCTTTGGAAATGTTGGGAATTAGGTCTTGCTTTTTTTGTCGATCGCGATCGCACTCCTCAAGCACTTTTTCGATCGCAGCATACTTATGCTCGAAGAAGTCTTTAAAAGCATCTCTTTTTTCCTCTGGTTCAGGAAGCGATCGCCGCTCTTGCAGCATAGATATATATTCCTTAGCCGTCAAGATATCGCCTTGCTCCAATACACTGCAAATTCTGGTACGATCGGCATCTGCTATACCTGTTTGCTGAAGACTCTCTAATTCCTCGGATACTCGATCGATCTGTTCCTGGCGCTTGGCGCTAATTCCTTGACCGATCGCCCGAAGCAGCTCAATTTTTTCGGAAAAACGCCTGGTTGTTACATGAGCATTTTTAATGCTTTCAATCTGTGCTGCATAAGCACTTCTATCTGTTTCTCTTAGTAAACCAAAAGCTACGGCACTTTCGAGCTGTTTGCTAGTAGTCTCGACCTGCTCCTGCAAAATTCCTTGACAATCTTCAATCCGATTATTTCGTAAGTCCTTTAGCTGAGCGAGGTCTATTTTTGGTTCGGGGTAGAGTTCGAGGTATTCGATGATTTGCGCCGTAGCCTCGTGATTTCCCACAGCTTTTGAACTACAGAGATAACTGTGCAGATCGAATGCTTGTTGCCAATCCCAAATATCATTTTTGACTAACTCCAAAATTCCATCTATACCCGCTTCTGCATTAGCGATATCCAGTTCCCACGCATCGTTGATAGGGATAGATGGCATTCTTAACAGATCCGCGTGCAGGATATGTTTTAGGTAAGGTTCTGCAGTTGGCAATTCGGTATCTGGATCGAAGATATTGCCGATGTCTTCCACAGCTTTTCGGCAACAAGCGATACCAGCTAAAATAAACACTGGAGGTTTTGTCGCCTCAAAGGTATCCAATTCTTTTAGAACAGTATCTTGAAGATTCTCAATATCTTGTTTTAACTGTTTGGCTTCTTTCTGAAGATAATTTTCGCTTTCAGCTAAGCGCGATTCCTGCTCCTTAACCCAGCGACCCACCCAATTTAAAAATTGCCGAGCGCGAGAGCGAAGCTGAATGAGGGCTTTACCTGTAATGGTACCAGTACCTTTAGGGCGACGAAGTTTGCGCTCTGTTCGCTGAATTTCCCCGTCTAGATTGGACTCATTAGATAATCGCTCGATCTTCTCCTTGAGGAAGGGAAGTTGGCTCAAATCTTTTTGCTTGATGGGAAGCCACAGAGTGTAAAAAAGTTCACCGGGATTCAACCACTCGACCCAAACTTTCTTTGCATGACCGTAAATCAAATCTTGTTGTGGCGCTTGAGACCACCAATCCTCGATTTTTATATACAAATCGTCTAAATCTTTTTGCAACGCTGCCAGAGTTTTTGCTTTCTTGATGGCTTTTGTATCTAGGGCCCGCTGCCGATCGCCGTGTTGGGCGATAATTTGGCAATAATCATACAGTTTGTCGAGTCCAGCTTTACCGAATTGAAGCTCCTGGAAAAGGTGCGAAGCACCGGTATTCGGGGCTAGCAAAGACGGCCGCAGTGCTGCTGCTGCCAAGAGCAAGCTTACGGCTTGATTCCATTCACTTTTCTCTGGTAATAAATAGCTGGCACTGTAACTGGTGAAGTCATCTTTAAGCAGATTTGCAAGTTTTCCATATCCTACGTCATAGCGCAGGTTTTGTCCTAGCAATACTGCTCGAATTAACTGCGGTGGCAGGTGCGGTTCAAAGTTGGAGTATTGTTTTTCAAAGCAGCGAGCTAAATGAAATGCAAGGCTAAGTTTTTGTTCAAAAATCAGCCGCCAAACTAAGTCGCGCAAAACTGCTGGGCGTTCTCGATCGGGGTCGTCCAAGATGGATTGAGCGATTTTTTGAGCGGTATCATTGGGCGAGAAGCTGTAGAGAGACTGTTTTTCT
Source organism: Microcoleus asticus IPMA8 (assembly GCF_013179805.1). Taxonomy (GTDB): domain Bacteria; phylum Cyanobacteriota; class Cyanobacteriia; order Cyanobacteriales; family Microcoleaceae; genus Microcoleus; species Microcoleus asticus. Next base: position 23,729 of record NZ_SRRZ01000110.1, read on the forward strand.
TCTCTTTTTTTATTCCCCTGCTGGTCAACTTCTTTTCCTTGCTTATTTTCCGAATTTTGATGATTTATATGAGTTGCGGTAGGCGCTTCTGTTGGTGGAATATCTGGGATATTTTCAGTGGTTGGCTGCGCGATCGCCTCCTCTATCAAGACCGCGTTTAACTCTGCTAATAGTGGTTTTTTTAGAATAGGAACAGTTTCAGGTTCCGGCCCCTCAACTAAGGAAGTTTCCTCTAAGTTATTGTTAGTACAAAGAGCAGGTAAATCTGGTATTGCTTCCGACTGAATAATCAGTTTACCTCTGACTGCTGCCATCGCCAGAGTTCTCCCAAACGATTCAGATACGGCATCATGTAAGGAATCCAAACGCTCTTCGTCTGCTTCTTCCAATTCTGCAATTAGTGTTAGCAGTTTGGAGAATGGATGATTGCCGTCAGCCAATAGTTTGGTGTCGGGATGCAAGTCATACTCCTGCGATTCGGAGATGGCGCGTTGAAGTTCGCGGGCTTTGTCCTGACATTCCAGCAATGACGGAAAATTGCTCTCTACTCGATGGGCGATCGCTAAAATTCGTTCCAGAACCCTCAAAGCAGAGTCGCGGACCAGAGCGATCGCACTTTTTTGCTTCTCGGCAAAATCAACACGCTCAAGTACAGACATAATATCTGCTAAAGAAGCAATTTCCTCAGCTTTCAGCATTGGCGATACTGCCAAATATTCAGCCAGTTCTAGCGCCTTGTCGCGAAGCTGAATAAAGTTTTTCCGGGACTCCTCAAGTTCTTGAATCAGCTTTTGAGATATAGGTATACCAGGGTCTAGCAACTTTCGGCTCGCCTCTGACAGCCGTGCTTCCAGTTGGGAAAAAACATCTTCTAGTGCGGTGAGTTGTTTCAGTAAATCTGCTGAATTTTGTACCATCGGTTTAATCACTCCATTCAAGTCATTTTCTGTCTGTTCGGCAATGTGGAAATTATGATCGTTCAAAATTGCATAAGTGAGATTGTTTTCATTTCCATCGGTCTTCGACAAGTAAGTCTGAGCCAACTTTGTTTGTTCTATATTTGATTCTTCTATGAAATTATTAAAAGGAATTAATGGTTCGGTCATATTAGCTATATCAACTATTTTATCACCAACAGGCTCCTGTAAGAAAGTGTCGCAATGGCTGCGAGACAAGTTTTCTGGGATATTGAACTGTCTGGGCTGCATCGGTTGGGCGATCGGTCTTTTTGTCTGAGTTTCGTATATGTTTGTAGGGCGAATACATTCTTTTAAAATGCTGTTACGGTTGGGATGGCGCAATCTTAGTAAAGCCTTAGCCTCAATTTGCCGAATCCGCTCGCGGGTAAGATTAAATATATTGCCGATTTCCTGTAGACTCTTATCGCGACCGTCATCCAAGCCGAATCGCATCCGTATAACCTCACATTCGCGGGAACTGAGGGTGTTTAAGACGCTTTCTATGTCTCGCCGCTGGTTAATTTTAAAAATATAACCTTCTGGTGTTTCCCCATCGAATTCAATCAACTCTCCCAATGTAGAACCTTCTTCATTACCCATTCTAGTATCCAAGGAAATGATAGGCTGATCCGATTCAATAACCAAGCGCAATTTTGCAGTAGTCATTTTCAAGCAATCAGCGACTTCTTCCATCTTGGGAGTGCGACCAAATTCTTGAGAAAGCAGTTTGGTAGTTTTCTTAATCCGCGAGATAGTTTCGCAAAGGTGAACTGGCAGGCGGATAGTCCGTGATTGATCGGCAATCGCCCGCGTAATTTCCTGACGAATCCACCAATATGCGTAGGTGGAAAACCTGTAGCCCTTCGTGCAATCAAACTTTTCTACAGCCCTGATTAAACCCAGATTTCCCTCCTGAATCAAGTCTAAGAAATCCAGCCCTCGATTTTGATATTTTTTAGCGATTGAGACTACCAGCCGCAAGTTAGACTCTACCATTTTGTCTTTAGCTTTTCGGCTACCCTCTAATTCTAACTCAGCAATTTTTCGAGCTAATTCAATCTCTTCGTCAGCTTTGAGCATGGGAATTCGACCGATTTCTTGCAGGTAAACCCGAAGCGAATCTGGCGGTAGACGCTCTTTTTTAAATTTAATGCTGTCAGGAATGGTTTTATGCCAAGCTTCGTGAAATTCGTCAAAGTTGCTAAAGCCGTGATTTTTATGCAACTGTGCTAAGAAAATCTCGAAGAGCATTTTTAAATGAGAGTTTGTCGGACTGTCGAATGGGATATCTTTAATATGTTTGATTTTTCCTAATACATCTTTAGATTCATTGCGTTTGTGTTGGCGCCGGTTTATCATGGAGAAAGTCAGAGTTTCTCCATGCTGAAAAAGAACAATCGCGGGCATCTGGAAAATTTTATTAATCTCGCGGACAATCCCGTCAAGTTGTTGGATAGTGTACGCACTCCTCTGCAGTGCGATCGCGAAAAACAAGTAGGAAGTAAAAAAGGCACTCTCACCGCTGCTAGTATCAAATTCGACAAACTGGTCATTATCTGCAATTTCTGTTCCGGTAAACTGGAAGAGAAAATCGACCGACAGCCATTCATCTAAGAGAGCTTTTTGGGAGTTGAGCTTGTGATATAGCGATCGCAAATGATTTGTAAATCATAAATAATGTATAATGAGGATGTAAACCTAAGTAGGAGTTGAGATGTCCCGAGAGAAATC
>NZ_SRRZ01000111.1:0-12841 GCF_013179805.1 Microcoleus asticus IPMA8
TCACCCTCATTCTCTCCTGGCGCGGTGGCTCTAGTTCTTCTTTGGCCACCGTTCTCATCTTTGGTTAGTCTAAACTACAGTTCAAAAATAAAAGCGAGATATAGCAATCCTAAATGATTATACTCGTTACCAGGCAGAGCCTGGTAACGCATATCCGGAGGCTCTGCCTCCATAGTTTGGGCCGAGGCAGAGCCTCTGGACATCGGTTCCCAGGCAGAGCTTGGGAACCAGTTAACCAATTATTGAAACTGATTTAGGATTGCTATAGAGATAAAAACAATTGTTAGACCAATAACAGCAGCAGCATTAAAAATTGCGATCGAAATTGCAGAAAAGCGTGAAGCTGCTAAAATGGCTCAAAAACTCGCGACTCCCCCAAAACCTTATACGCCCAAAGAATCATCGGCTGAAGTGTTAGTTCCGAAGATTGGCAACGATGTTAAAACTTATTTTAAATACCCCATCCGAAACAGTGTTTACACTCGTATTACTGCATCAATTGACGCATTAGGCATTAAAGCGAGAAATGCTAAGACTGGTACAGGAACTTTAATTGTAGATTTTCAAGGCAACCACAAGAAGGTTTTGCGCGTCTGTGTATACGAAGGTCTAGCGACTCCTATAGCAAAGCTCACCCCTTGGGGAACTAGAACCATCAAAATGATTGACAAAAGCTTTCAATTTCCAATCGGGGGAAAAACTAGGGACGCAGCTATAACCGCATTTAAGACCCTGTTCGGCGATGGTGGTGCGCTCCGGCCAATGATGGGTACGACAAACGGTCGTGCAGAATTACTGCTAGGTAAGCAAGTTATTACTACCATCGAAAACTAAAAGTGATAACGCTTAACGCTGCTAACACGAACAAGTGGGTGCAAGTATGGAAGCTTAGTATACCTGCCTAACTAAGCACTCTCATAACAGACAAATCTGTCGAATCTTATAACATTGCCTTAATTACCCTAACCGTTGACGTTCTCTGCGGGATTGGGATTGTGCCGGCTTGCTAACTTAACAACAGTCAAATTCTGTTTTTCATAATTTTGGCGGACTTTCGCTGCACCCGACGGCATCGCCAAATTTGGCAAACTCCTATCTGGCAAGAAATTAAGCAGCGATCGCGCATTTAAACCGATTTTACACCCGATCGCTGTGGGGCGATCGCATCTAAATCAAATATTTGCAGTTAACGCTCAAAATCTCGCTCGTCCAATTGCTCTAGAGATCGAAGACCTTGCAGCAGCAGTAATTTCCCCCGATATTGCAAAATTGTCAATTTGCCTCCCCCACTTCTAATTCCTTGTGTTATTCTAATAATTGTGACTACTGGAATGATACTCAGAACGCAAGTTCTTTCGGTAATGCTGGCAATGGCTAGCGCACAAATCATCACCTTAAATCTTGTATTTAGGTGATGTGCGTTCAAATATAAAGCCATTTAGCTAAACCTGGAGGTGATGCCCATGATAGAAAGTAGTAAACGCATGGGTCATCAGATTGGAAACTACCGGCTGTGCGCCGGGGCCGCTCACTAGCAGTCAGCCGTCGTCTCCAACTGGAAACGACTTCCACGGGGAACCAGGCTGAGCTAGGGATTCTCCCGGCAGTCAGGTTCTAATCTGAAGACCCGCTAGACCGCTCTCACCTCAAATAGTGTTAAATCTTGAGTTATTAAAACTTGAGCTTCCACACTATTGGTGAGAGCGGATAGTTTTTGGTCAGGTTTTCTACAGGTGGGCAGTTAATATACCATTGCTAATCCCAAAGAAGAACAATTATGGCTGACCTACTTAACAATAATGAAATTCAAGAGCGCGCCAGTCAATTGTCAGGCTGGACGCTTGAAGGAAGGCAACTGCGCTGTACTCGTTTATTTAAAGATTTTATCGAAGCGATCGCCTTTGTGAATAAGTTGGTCGCCCCCTCAGAAGCCGCAGCACATCACCCCGACATAGAAATTTCCTACAACAAAGTTACACTTAACTTGACAACCCACGATGCCGGAGGCTTAACTGAGAAAGACTTTGCGCTAGCCCAAGAGATTTCTACGCTAGATTAAAAGAGTTCCCGTTTGCCCAACAAGAGCTCTGCATCTAGCCACAGTCCCCGATCGCGGAAAGCTCGCAAATAAAAAATCGACTTGGGGTTAAAATCGGGTGTGAAAAAGTCGAGAGCCCAAACGTTCAATGTATAAAAGGCTATTCCCCATCATCCGACCATGATCGTATTTGAAAAGCCAGAGTTCAAGAACGAGTCTGCTGCAGAAAAAACCGATCTGATAGAAAAGCTTTTAGATATTGGCGCCGCTCTGTCGAGCGCCCAAGATTTGGGCGACTTGTTATACTTAATTTTATCCAAAAGTAGGGAAATTACCTGCAGCGATGCTGGCAGCGTTTACTTAGTAGATCACAGCAACGAAACATCTAAGCTGCTGTTCAAGGTAGCCCAAAACGCTTCTCAACCCAGACTGTCGTTTAAGGAGTTTGCTCTGCCGCTGACAGACAAAAGCTTGGCGGGATATGTGGCAATTACAGGTCAAAGTTTGAACCTGTCTGATGCCTACGACTTACCCCTCGGCGTACCCTACCAGCTAGATACCAGTTTTGACAGAGATATTAATTACCGCACTTGCTCGGTAATGGTACTGCCGATGCAAAACCGACAGGGCGAGACAATAGGCGTACTGCAACTGATCAACCGCAAAACAAACGCAGATACGGTACTGACAGCAGACAATGCCTGGGCATCGACGCAGCAGTATTCGGAGTGGGAAGAAAGGATAGTTCGATCGCTCGCTTCTCAAGCCGCAATCTCGATCGAGCGCAACCAACTCCAAGACAGCATAGAAAATTTGTTCGAGGGCTTCGTCAAAGCCTCGGTGCAAGTCATAGAAGCCAGAGACCCCTGTACCTACGGCCATTCAGAACGAGTAGCAGCCCTGACAGTACGTCTTTCAGAAGAAGTAAACACCGTCAGCAGCGGAGGACTGCGTTCTATTTACTTTAACAACCGCCAAATTCAAGAACTTCGCTACGCCGCCCTGCTGCACGATTTTGGCAAAATTGGAGTGCCCGAAGCAGTTTTGACCAAGCAGAAAAAGCTCTACCCCGCACAGCTAGAAATAATTCGCCACCGCTTTGGCTTAGCTCAGCGGACTATGGAAATGGAATGCGTCCAGTCTAAATATAAATACTTGCTGGAGCATTCAGCCTACCGAAAACACCCGAGCCAGGAGTCAGAGTGCGCTCAATGCCAGGAAATCGAACAGCTAGACACTAAGCTAGCAGAGGCGAAAACCAGATTAGCAGAATACTGGGAAGTGCTGCTAGAGGCAAACGAGCCTCACATTTTGGCAGCAGAACCCCTAGATCAACTGCGAGAGATTTCTCTACAAACTTATAGAGATATAGATGGCGCAAGGAAACCCCTGCTGAGCCCAGACGAGATTCTGCAATTGATGGTGTCGAGAGGGAACCTGACGCCGGCAGAACGATCGGACATAGAATCTCATGTAACTCACACTTACGAGTTTCTCAAGCAAATTCCTTGGACAAAGGATTTAAAAAATGTTCCAGACATTGCCTACGGACATCACGAAAAACTGGACGGCACAGGCTATCCGCGAGGTTTAAACAAGTCAGAAATTCCAATTCAAGCGCAATTGATGACGATCGCCGATATTTACGATGCCCTGACAGCAGGCGATCGACCCTACAAGCGAGCTCTGCGGACAGATGCAGCGATGAAAATTTTGCGCCAAGAAGCTGCTCACAACAAAATCAACGCTGATTTGTTAGAATTGTTCGATCATCGCCAAGTCTTTAGCGTCCTCGGACACAACTTGGATGTGAAAGTCGAATCAGCCTAGACGAGTCGGTCGTGCTGTGCTAAAAAGTAAATAAGGCGATCGGGCGCTATTAAGAGTCAGCAGTCAAATCAATCGACAGCCCAAGTCTGGTCTGGTTTTGACGCGGTTGAGTACAGGTTAAAAAACAGGCTCTCCGCAGCCCTCAGTCACATCTATAAACTCGGTCAACCCGAAAGAATCAAAAGAAAAAGTGAAATTTTGGTCTTTTTTTAGAGTATGCTAGTTGAGCAACAACTGACCACATAGAAGACTAGAAAAGTTTCTCTGTAATCGGTGTGAGGATGAGAGTGAATATGTCGAAATTTTTGTGGAGTTACCTATTAATCAGCCCAGCAGTCTTAGGAGCTACCCTAGTAGTTTCTTCGAGCGCGATGGCAGCAGACGCTCAGCAGGCTGCTGATGCGCTCAACCCCGCTGCAGCAAAAGCTGAAACCGCTGAAACCTCCGAAGCGAAACTCAATGCTTTAGCTGCTGTTTCCGAAACAACCGCAGCCTCCGAGCCAGTAGAAGAAATTTCCGAAGCCGCCGCGGGCAGCGAAACCCAGGCAGCTATTGCAGATTCGGGCACGGCTGCAACTGAAAGTGCGATCGCCGGAGCCAACACAGCCCCTGCAGTGGCAAATCCCCAAGCAGCGGCATCACAAGCTACAAGTGAATCTTTAGCCGCAGTTGAGCCAAAAGTCGCTCAACCAGTTGAAAATTCTGCCCCGGCAGTCCAACTAGAAACCCCAGCCCCGGCAGCTACCGCTCTCCCAGAGCAAATCGGTGCAGCTCAATTAGAAACCCCAGCCCCGGCAGCTACCGCTCTCCCAGAGCAAATCGGTGCAGTTCAATTAGAAACTCCAGCCTCGGCAGTGGCAGAGTCGGCAGAACAAAATTTGCCCAAACCGGCTGAATCTGTAGCCCAAACTTCCGCACCACAAGATCAAAACCCAGCCGCCACATTAGAACAGCTCAACCAGTACAGCAGCGAAGGTGCTGCCGGCGGCGAAACTCAAGGTCAAGTTACCTCAGTATCTCAACTTTCCGACGTGCGGCCCACAGACTGGGCTTTCCAAGCACTGCAATCCCTAGTCGAGCGCTACGGCTGTATTGCCGGGTATCCCGACGGCACCTTCCGCGGCAACCGGGCGATGACCCGCTACGAATTTGCAGCCGGTTTAAATGCTTGCTTAGACAAGGTTAGCGAGTTAATTCAAGCAGGCAGTGGCAACTTCGCTACGAGAGATGACTTGGCAGCCCTTCAACGGCTCCAAGAAGAATTTGCAGCGGAACTGGCAACCCTGCGCGGTCGCGTCGATGCTCTGGAATCTCGGACAGCCGAACTCGAAGCCAACCAATTCTCCACCACTACCAAGCTGACTGGAGAAGCAATTTTCGCCCTCAGCGACGACTTTGGTGGCGACATTAGCGTTTTTGGCAGAGACAACAGAACCCTCGGTAGCGACAACAACGAAGCTGTCTTCCAACAACGGGTTCGTCTGAATTTAAATACGAGCTTCACCGGCAGAGACTTGCTCCTGACCAGGCTTCAAGTCGGTAACGGTCGCAACTTCAACCTTGGGGCTACCAGCGAAGGCACTCAAACTTGGAATGTTGTCGGCAGAACCGACAACGTTGTTGCCCTCGACACCTTGCTGTACAAGTTCCCCGTCGGTCCGCGACTGAACGTTACCCTTGCAGCCAACGCTGTCGTCTGGGACGACATTATGCCGACTGTCAACCCTTACTTTGAAGACTTTGACGGCGGCAACGGTTCATTGAGCACCTTTGGACAGCGGAACCCGATTTATCGCTTAGGTGGCGGTGCAGGTATCGGCTTTGACTACGCCTTCGGTGGCAGGGGCCTGCTGGGTGGCGTGTTTGGCCCGACTTCTCTGTCCTTCGGTTACTTGGCATCAAATGCAGCCAATCCTAGCCAGGGCGCGGGCTTGTTTAACGGCGACTACACAGCGATGGGGCAGTTGACTTTTACCCCCGGACGCAACTTGCAAGTTGCTTTCAACTATAACCACGGTTACTTTAGCAGAGGTAACTTTGGGTTTGACAATGGTTTAGGGAATGGGCCAGACAGTCTAGGCGGTTTCACTGGTACCGGCGTGGCTAATTCTCTCAACGGTTTGAGCGAAGGCTTTGAGGGCTTCCGCGCTCGCAAAGTGGTCAGCAACTCCTACGGTGCTCAGGCTTCGTTGCGGCTGAGCCCGAGGTTTATCCTTGGCGGCTGGGCTGGTTTAACCAATGCCCGCATTCTCGGCATCGGCGATGCGAAAATCTGGAACTACGCTGTCACCTTGGCTTTGCCCGATTTAGGGAAAGAAGGCAACTTGCTAGGGTTCGTGGTAGGTCGTGAACCTTACTTGGATAAACTTGAAGTTGCGAGCGATTTGCGGAGCTTCCGCAACGATGATTCGTATCACATCGAAGGGTTCTACAAGTTTCAGCTCTCGGACAACATTTCTGTTACTCCGGGCGTGATTTGGGTGACCAATCCCAATCAAGATGACCGTAATGATGACATCATCATTGGTACTCTGAGAACTACTTTCACGTTCTAATAGCGGGTTAGAGGAGGCAGGGCGGGTCATACCCTCTCTGCTGGCAACTCTAGATGCTAAGTTTAGCCCTGCCTGCTGCAGGGCTTTTTTGTCGATAGGCCGAATTGGACGCCGAGAATCTATTAAAAATTAAACAAGATCCGTCATAGACGCAGAAACCCGGTTTCTTGATTGAGGTAATACAGTCGTGGAAGCAGAGGAAGTCTAAACGAGCAACAGGGTTTCACTAAAGCCAGAGTGCGGAGCGTCCCAACGATCGAGAGATGAAAGTCGATTAAGTTCAGTGGAAAACCGGGGTATAATAAAAGGTAAAGTTAGGAGTTAAAATTTGGAACTCAACATTGAGGAGACTTTTAACATCTGACTTCAAAGTTGATAATTCTGATATTTGAAGCAATTATGGTAGAACTCTCCTGTAAAAGCGAATACGCAATCTTAGCTTTGCTGGAGCTTGCCGATTGCTACGATGAAGGCGAGCCTCTGCAAATTCGCCAGATAGCGGCTCAGCAAAATATTCCCGATCGATATCTAGAGCAGTTACTGGCTACCATGAGACGCTGCGGGCTGATTCGCAGCCAGCGAGGAGCTAAGGGAGGTTATATTTTGGCTAGGGAACCCTGGAAAATTACACTCCTAGAAATTATCAACTGTCTCGAAGGCTCAGAGTTCGATCGAGCTGAAAAAGACTCGCCTGCTCAAACTGTAGAAAGTGCTGTGATTTGGGAAGTTTGGCAAGAAGCCCGATCGATTGCCAACTCAGTTTTGCAAAAATATACACTACAGGATCTTTGCGAAAAGCGCAATGGCAGACGGCAGCTCGATATCATGTATTACATCTAGTTAATATTGCCAACTAGGAATTAACATTTACTTTCAACCACAAACTGACAAAGATTATGCGTATTGCTGGCGACATTACAGAATTGGTAGGGCGGACGCCCCTGGTGCAACTCAACCGCATTCCCCAAGCTGAAGGCTGCTTGGCTCGGATTGTGGTAAAACTCGAAGGCATGAATCCGGCAGCATCGGTGAAAGACCGCATCGGTGTCAGTATGGTCAATCAAGCCGAGGCCGAAGGGCTGATTACTCCAGGCAAAACGGTTTTAGTGGAACCGACTTCTGGCAATACCGGAATTGCTCTGGCAATGGTGGCGGCAGCTAAGGGCTACCAGTTGATTTTGACCATGCCGGATACGATGAGCACGGAACGCCGATCGATGCTGCGAGCTTACGGGGCCCAATTAGAACTGACTCCGGGAATTGAGGGTATGAGCGGCTGTATCCGCCGCGCTCAAGAGATTGTGGACAAAACTCCCAATGCGTATATGTTGCAGCAGTTTCGGAATCCAGCGAACCCGCAGGTTCACCGTTCGACAACGGCTGAGGAAATTTGGGAAGATACAGACGGGGAGGTGGATTTCCTGATTTCGGGAGTCGGCACCGGCGGTACGATTACGGGTGTCGCAGAGGTGATTAAGTCGCGGAAACCCGAGTTTAAGGCGATCGCCGTTGAGCCGGCCAACAGTCAGATACTGTCGGGCGGAAAGCCAGGGCCTCACAAAATTCAAGGTATCGGTGCTGGTTTTGTGCCGCCGGTGCTGAATGTGGATTCGATCGACGAAATTATAGTTGTTACGGATGACGAGGCGATCGCCTACGGCCGCCGCTTGGCCAGAGAAGAAGGACTTTTGTCAGGTATTTCCAGCGGTGCGGCACTGTGTGCGGCGGTGAAAGTCGGCAAGCGTCCCGAAAATGCAGGGAAATTGATTGTGATGATTCAGCCTAGCTTCGGCGAACGCTATCTCAGCACTCCCTTGTTCCAAGATCCAGAACTCAATCTGGCGATGGCCCTCAACTAGGTCACCCTCCGGCCCAAGTGGCAGAAACACAGAGCAGGGCGTACAGTGTACGCCCTGCTTGGCTTTGGTTTTTACCTTAAAGAATTGCGATAGATTGTAGCTGCCTCGATCGCGAATGATGCCGAATTTCTGAAGGCGCTTTTTTTGAACTGCTTTCGGCGCGTTAGCGAAGCGAGCGTTAAGCGCTCTTGTAAGGAAGAGAATAGAGAAGAAGAGAAGGAGCTAACAATTGGTGGAAGGAGTGCTATATGAGTCCCCAATGTCGATCGGCTTGCCACTTCAAAAGCATCAATGTTTTTCTAAAATAGATTTATGATAAGTTGAAAAGAGACGTTTTTTACTTACAATTTTTGACATTTATATCATATAAATACCTAATAAATTAGCAAATAATGATATTTTTGTCAAGCACTTTTTCGCAGATTATCCAGATTTCAAGGAAATAACAGCGTGTCTTCCGTTACCAATCACTACAAAACCCTAAAGATTAGCCCAACCGCAACACAAGCCGAGATTAAACAAGCATACCGCCGTTTAGTCAAAATATTTCATCCAGACAGCCACAGCTCCAAAGCCGATCACGAAGAGATTGTCCGCCTCAATGCAGCCTATGAAATATTAGGAGACGCCCAGCACAGACAATCTTACGATCGCCAAATTTCCGACCCCAGCGAACAGCAATCACCAACCGCACCAAACGTCAGCCGCCAGCAAACACAAACAGCACGGGATGCCGACGAACAAATGGAACAGTGGCTGATTAAAGTATACAAACCCGTCAATAGAATGCTCAACAGCATCTTGAAGCCACTTAAAAAAGAAATAGACGAATTGTCCGCAGATCCGTTTGATGACGAACTGATAGAAAAGTTTCAACTTTATATCGAAACCAGCCGCGAGTTTCTCAAAAAAGCTCATAACTTTCTTACATCCATGCCCAATCCATCTAATGTAGCCGGAGTTGCGGCGCATCTCTACTACTGTATCAATCAAGTCGGAGACGGCATAGAAGAATTGCATTTATTTACCCTAAATTATGACGATCGCCACTTGCACACCGGCCAAGAACTCTTTAGAATTGCTGCTAGACTGCGGCGGGAAGCACAGGATGAATTAAAAATTAAAAGTTAGTTAGTCAAGGAGAGGGGAGAGTGGGAGAGTGGGAGAATTGCCCAATTACCAATTCCCAATCCCCTCAAAATCCATCCGTTAAATCCATTAAATCCCGATTCACTGCGCGTTGCCGAACTTCCTTCCCGTATCAAATTCCAAAAAGAACTTGAATTCGCTTGCGAATTTTAAGAAAAGGAGTTTGTCCCAGAGAGTCGCCATCTAACAATCCCAAATCTCTCAAAGCTTGCTGGCGTTCCGACAATTTTTGAGCAATCTGATCTGCTAAATTCGGTTGTTCTCTTAAAAGTTTTTGCAAGTCGTGGCGTTCCACCACAAACAAAATTGCATCTTCGCTAGTTTTTACAGTCGCCGTTCTGGGAGTTCCCAACAGCAAAGATATTTCCCCAAAAAACTCGCCCTCGTGAAGCGTAGCAATATACTGACCGGCTTTTTGAGAAAGAACTTCTACAGTACCCGAAAGAATAATATAAAAAGAATCGCCAGGGTCATTTTCTTTACATACAACCTGTCCCGCTGGAAATAGTTGTCGGTAGCCGTATTCAATTAACTGTCGCAGTTCTAAATCCGTACACTGTTCAAAATAAGTTACTCGCCTCAACAAATCTCGCAGCGTCCAATTATTAGGGGATTTAGGCCCTGGATTTTTAGGTTCAGGAACCGGGGGATTAGATTTTATCTCTGCTGAATGTTTGGCATTATGCGGAAAAACTTTTCCGTTAGAATTATCATCTTTGTTGTTGTAAAAAAGTTTAGTTAACTCTTGGGGGTTTCGCAGCCACAAATCCCGCTGGGGAAAAGGAATTTCGATATTTCGGTGGCGCAATTCGTAATCTATTAAAAAATTAACTGCACTTTTAATGGCATCGCTTTCTTGTGGCTGGTCAATCCAAACTAAAAGTTCAAAATTTAAAGCGTTATCTCCAAAACCGTGAAACCATACTTTAGGAGAAGGATGGGACAAAACATTCGATTCCATCCGCGCCGCAATTAACAGCGCTTCCGTAACTATTACTGGGTCAGATCCGTAAGCAACCCCGACGGGGATGTGGAGGCGGCATCTGGGGTCTCTGTAACTCCAGTTAATAATGTTAGTTTCGACAAACTTAATATTTGGTATAATCACAAACAGTCCGTCAATGGTTTTAATAATTGTGGAGCGGATGGAAATAGTTTCTACAGTTCCTAATAAATGGTCAATCTCAATAAAGTCTCCGACTCTAATTTGGTGTTCAAATAGCAGGGTGAGACCGCTGATAAAGTTGCTGGCGAGATTTTGCAAGCCGAAGCCGAAACCAATGCCGACAACCCCAGCCAAGACGGTGAGAGAAGTGAGGTTTATTCCGGCACTTTGCAGGACGAATATACAGCCAAGAGTTGCTAAAATATAACTAATGATGGTGGAAATTGCTTCTCGACTGCCGCGATCCAATCCCATCCGAACTAGCACGCTGCGCTTGATTCCTTCGCTGATAATCTTAGCTACAATCAAGGCAAATATAGCTAAAACTATCAGTTTGACGATCGCACTGATGGACAGATGAGTGTTCCCGATATAGAATAGCGGGGTTGTCATCGCACCCGAGAAATGTTCAAAAAAGCGATCGGCTCCTGCAGTAATCCAATTCATTAATATTTGGTAATAGGTAATTGGTGATCGATCGTGGGTAATTAGTTTTGAGCGCAACTGAACCGCCAACTGCTAACTATTGCAGAGCTTAGGCGAAAAACTCTAATGGTGGAGTGCCCTGTGTTGCAAAAAAGGTGGATTCCCTTAGGGATAGATCCGCTTCAGGCACTTTCTCAAAGGCTGGTAACTGATAGGTTAGTAACTGATGGCGAAAAACTATTTTGTAGCGGTATTTTCTGCCGGATATCTGTATTGTGCCGTAAACCCGGCCCTGCGGCTCGATCGAGCAACGACGTGTTGCCAATATCTGGAAAATTGGTAGAAATTCATTTACAGCACCCTCAAGTTATTGAAAAATTCCAGCAAAAATTAGTTTATCCTTAAGAAGTAAGTCCTTTACAGAACTTAACAAGCTTACCCTACTTGACTTTTATGCAGTGCATCATCAATCGTCGGGCACAGTTTTCGGCGAGTCACCGGTACTGGCTACCGGAGTTGAGCGAAGCCGAGAACTTTGAGCGGTTTGGCCCAACTGCCCGCGCACCGGGACACGGACACAATTACGTCCTTTACGTTTCCATGATAGGCGAACTCGACGAGTACGGCATGGTGCTCAACCTGTCTGATGTCAAGCACGTCATCAAGCGGGAAGTTATCCAGGATCTCGATTTTTCCTACCTTAACGAAGCGTGGCCGGAATTTGAGCAGACTCTGCCAACTACCGAAAACATAGCACGGCAAATTTGGCTGCGGCTAGCCCCTCATTTACATTTGAGCAAAATTCAATTGTTTGAACATCCCGAACTTTGGGCTGAATATTTAGGAAACGGAATGGAAGCTTATTTAACTCTGTCCACTCATTTTAGTGCGGCCCATCGGTTGGCTCGTCCCGATTTGAGTTTTGAAGAAAACTCGGAAATTTACGGCAAATGTGCTCGTCCCAACGGTCACGGTCACAACTATCATTTAGAGGTGACAGTTAAAGGAGAAATTGATGCGCGGACTGGCATGATTGCTGATTTGGGAGCTTTGCAAAAAGCAGTTGACGATTATGTTGTTGAACCCTTCGATCACACTTTTTTAAATAAGGATATTGCTTATTTTGAGAATGTTGTGCCGACTGCGGAGAATATTGCAGTTCGGATCGGGCAATTATTGCGATCGCCCGTTCGGGAATTGGGCGCGGAGTTGCACAAAATTAAGCTGATTGAAAGTCCGAATAATAGCTGTGAAATTTACGGTGCTGATTTAGATGAAGTGGGGGCGGAACGTCAGCAGCCGGAAGCGATTTTAGCTGGGGTTTAGAGCTGAATATCTGCTGGTAGATTCACCAGTCTTCTCTGTAGGTTTGAGAGTCCGGCAGTCCGACAGTCCGACAGGGGTTGAAAACCCCTGTCTCATAGCTAAAGTCCTCTGAAAGAGGACTACAATTAATAATATTTTCCTTGAGAAGTTGGCTCATTTTTAGCTTCTTCCAGAGCATTATACTTTTGTAAGAACTTCAGAGCGATCGCCTGGAGAATCCTCAAAGATTGCGCCTTGTTTAATCAGGTCTTGCTTCATCGATTCAGAAATGCCTAAGTTCGCTCTGAATCGGGCTTTCTCAACCCGAGTCTTACTCAGGTCGGCACCACTCAGGTCGGCACCACTCAGGTCGGCACCACTCAGGTCGGCACCACTCAGGTAGGCACCACTCAGGTCGGCACCACTCAGGTCGGCACCACTAATGTCGGGAAAAATAAGCTCGTGAAATATGAGTTACTGAGATATATCGTACTCAGATATAAGGAAGGAAATT
>NZ_SRRZ01000111.1:12851-26039 GCF_013179805.1 Microcoleus asticus IPMA8
ATATCTTGTCGCGATAGATCTTCTTGTGACTTATCTGGGTTTCAGATATATGGTCGGCACCACTCAGGTCGGCACCACTCAGGTCGGCATCACTTAAGTCAACCCCACTCAAGTTTCGATGTCTAAATCCCTGAGTAACAATCTCTCGTACTAGATGCCACTTATTATTGAGTTCGTTACTTTCGTCATCCTCTGAGCTTTCACTCAAAATTTGAACATCTGCAACAGGAAAACCGCTTACTTCCTTTAATTCTCCTGATTTGATGAGAGATACAAGCCGATCGATATCCTCTTGAGAACCCTCTACAGTTAATCGGATGCTGCCCTCTTTAATATCAGTGATTTTTATAGTGTCTCCTGCAAATTCTCGTAAAATAAATTCAACGCTACTTGAATCTCCAAAGGAATTTATATCACCTATCAATTTAATTTCAGCTTTAATTATATTAGTTTTTTTATCTATTACAGTCACTTGACGGTAAAATGTTGGTGTTAGCATTTTCTCGCCTCCTTCATTAATATCAGGGTTTATGCAATCAGTTATTCCTGGTATTTGAGATGGTTTTTCTTCTGAGAGTTCCGCTATTCTCATCCAATCTAATTTCAGTTCTTGACATATCTTCTTAAAGGAATTAACCTGAATGGGCTGGCGCTGAAAAAAGTCGGTAACTGTATTGCGTCCTAAAAAGCGAGATTTTGCAAAGTTACTTTTTGAATCAAATCCTAGCCTGATCAGAGCGTTTTCTGCTATCTTTACACCTTCTGAAGATGCGGCGATCATTATTTTCTTCTTTTTTCTGATGCTTAGGTCAGTCATAATGTGGAGAGTGTTTTAAGACGATCGCTTACAAAATCGAAACTAGAGCATAGGACAATCATAGAGCAATCACAAGATAGCCACAAGTGAATCATTGTGTAGTCAGGGTTTCAAGCATTTTGCTTCACACTAGAAGTATAAAGTTTAGGCTCAACGAAACCCATGAATAACCAGCCAATCACCCACTCTGACTCCACAATAGAAATGATTATTGCCAAAGAACGGTTGCGCCAAGCCCACCATAGTTTTAACTTGGCTTTTGTAACGACCGCAGCCTGTGTCCTCATCAGTTTTACGGGAGTTGGGCTTGTACTTCTGGGCAAAGCCTCAGAGGGAACTATCACGGCAACTGGAGGTCTGGCATCGACTGCTTATTGTCTCAAGCTGTCCAAAGATGCCAATGACAGACTTGATAAGGTTGCTGAGGATCTCAACGACGATCTATAGCGGGTGGATCGCAGATAATTAGAGCAATAGCACTGACGCAACAATCATCAGGATCGATCGGGGCAACCACGGCGGGATTGCCCCTACAAAACGCGCTTCTTCAGAGAAAAATACCATCGATCGCACTTTTTTAAATAAGGATATTGCTTATTTTGAGAACGTTGTGCCAACTGCGGAGAATATTGCAGTTCGGATCGGGCAATTGTTGCGATCGCCCGTTCGGGAATTGGGCTCCGAGTTGCACAAGATTAAGCTGATTGAAAGTCCGAATAATAGCTGTGAAATTTACGGCGCTGATTTAGAGGAAGTGGCGGCCCAACGTCAGCAGCCGGAAGCGATTTTAGCTAAGGTTTAGAGTTAAAAATCGGTTCAGTTGGGGCGGGTTCAGCCGGATATTTGGCTAATTGTGCAGATTGGTGAACCCCGCCCTACCAGCCTAATAATGATTCCGAGAGTTATTCAACCGGATTAGGCGCGAGAATATATTTTTTCAAAAAAGTTCCACACTCAGAATTATTGGCACTTTTCCTGACAAGTCAGGCTGCGCGCGTATTTTGGAGATAGTAAGTCAGCATTCCTCCTGTCAGCTATTCTAACTGCTGAGAGTATGAGGTCGATCGCCCGATCGCTGAAAACCAAGCACCAATTTCTCCTAAATGAGTTGACGTTTATGCGCGTCTCAAATGTAGCTCTCCTGACTCTGGCTGCCCTCGCATCCCACAATTTAACTGCTAATACTAGCGCCAATCCTGCTGCACCTCCCATCTCTCCTCAGACACCGCAGGCTAGCAACTTTGTTGATGCCGTAAATCATACTGAATCGGGTGCCGCTGAGTCAATTAGCGAGCCTGAGACGATCGCCCACGAACAATTTTCCGCAAATACTACCGCATCCCGTTGGGCTGAGTCAATCAGCGCGCCTGAGACGATCGCCCACGAACAATTTTCCCCGCGAATTGCTGTAAAATCCCAGACTGGTTTGCTGGTAGCCTCGGCTCAACCCGATTTATCTGCTGCTGCAAAAACCAAGGCGAATACTTCTGCTGCATCCGGCGATGAACTAACAAAATCTTTACAAGAAACCTGGCTGGCTAAATTAATCGAAATCGGTGTTGAAAGCAATCCTCAAGTTCGCGAGGTTTTCGCTTTTATCTCCCCGTCTACTGGCAGTGCTGAATCTGGATACGGTTTTAATAATACTATAACTCTGCTCAATATTTTACTAATTCTTGGTACTGTCTTTCCACCAGTGACAATTGCCTTTTTTTGGCTGATGCGACGGCTGATAATCAAACAGTTAGTTGCTGATGCCAATAAACGATTGCAGGGCATTGGTGTATTGGAATCAGAACTCATAAATTCTAGCCAACTAACTCAAAAATTGAGGAATGAATTAGAAGCGCAAATGAGTGCAGCTAAACAATCCATTGATTTTTTAACTAGAGAAACTGAACTTTCCAAATCTTCCGTCGAGCAAATTGAGACTCTCAAATCTCAATTTATCATGCACTTGCAAGTTTTGTTGACAGAAGTTGACGAGAAAAAATCTCAAATTGTTCAAGAAATTTCCCAAGTTCCCGCAGTTGTTGCCAAAGAAGCTCTCAAACTCGCACCTCAACCGCCCATAAACAATTCCCAAAATTCGCAAACTGCACCTGCTAGTGACGAAAATTTGATTGCTGACGATTATATCAAGCAAGCCGAAGGGCTTTATTTTCAAGGCAATTATGATGAGGCATTAGTCGGCTTGGAAAAAGCTATTTTAGCTAATAAGAATTTGGATGAGGGTTGGTATTGGCGCGGAAATGTGTTAATAAGATTGCAGCGCCAGGAAGAAGCTCTCGCCTGTTACGACCAAGCAATATTAATTAAAGCCGATCACTACGAAGCATGGTATAATAAAGCGACTTTGCTGGCAAAATTGCAGAAGTACGAAGAGGCGATCGTCTGTTACGAGCGAGCAAGTTCGAGCGAATCCCGAAAATACGCTTGTTGGCACAGTATAGCGGCTTTGTTGGCTAAATTGCAGCATTACGAAGAAGCGATCGCCAGTTACGATCGCGCCCTCGCTATCAAAGCAACCGACAGCGAAATTTGGCACAACCGAGGGGCAATGCTGGGCAAAATAGAGCAGCACGCAGCAGCAGTCGATTCTTACGATCGCGCTCTTGAACTCAATCCCAAGAGATACGAAACTTGGTACAATCGAGGCAATATGCTGTGGAGACTGCTCCGCTACAGCGATGCTATTGATTCTTACGATCGAGCTCTGGGAATCCGACCAGACAAATACGAAGTTTGGTACAATAGAGCCGCTGTGCTCGGAAAAATGCAGCGATATCAAGAATCGATCGAATGCTACGACAAAGCAATAGCAATTAAAGCGCAGGATTTTGAAGTGTGGCACAACCGAGGCGCAGCTTTCGACAAACTGTCGCAGCACGAAGCAGCAATTGCCTCTTACGAATCAGCAATTACTCTTAATTCGGAGTGTTACGAAGCTTGGTTTTGTAAAGGCGAATCATTGGCAAAATTGCAGCGCAATGAAGAAGCGATCGCAGCTTATGAGAAAGCGATTGCTATTAAGCCAGACTCCTACGATGCTTGGCACCACTTCGGCACAGCTTTGTCAGCATTAAAACGCTATAAGGCAGCAATGGCAGCTTACGATCGAGCTATTGCCATCAAGCCCGAAAATGCGGAAGCTTGGCGCGATCGAGGCGCAATTGTATCAGAATTAAAACAGGATACAGACAAAATTGACTCCGGGGAAAAAGAGACTGAAGTTAAGCCCAATTCCGGGGAATTGTCTGATATTTCAAATGCCTCTGATAGCAAGGTCGATCGACCTACTTTAACAGCTTCGATGTAAGGATTGATGATTACATAGCACTTTTCAGTAAAATGAGGTACGCCTGGGAATTGGAATGCGATCGGGGCGTACCTCACTTATTTGACAATCGGTATAGTGGCTTAGGGGAAAATCGGGTGAGTGCGATCGGCACGGGTGACTCTGGCGAGACTAAATTGTGGGTAGGAACGCCCTGCGGCTTGAGTTGTTACAGCTATTAGCGAAAAAAATGAGCAATGAGGAGGCTCAGTCAAGTTTAAAGTCTAACCATCTAGGCATTATGCCGAATAATTTGTTTATCATAGAAAAGACGCTTTCGTTATAGATATAACTTCACTCTTGCATGATTGCCCCTAGTGAGTTTCAGCGCTACTTACAAGAAATCTGCCGGCGCTACGAGCATTGGTGGACTGTGGATGCCTTGACCGAAACGATCGCCGATCGACAGGCAACCTTCTCATTTGAGCAGATGGTGCAAACTGATGAGAAAAAACCAGAGGAAGAGAAAAAGGCACAAATCCTATCACTGCCAATATTTCAAGGAATCCAGGATTATGTCGAATCTGAGCATATTTTGCTGGTAGGTTCCCCCGGTGTCGGCAAATCAACCGCGCTTTTGCGTTGTTTGGTCGGTTTTGCAAAGAAAGAGCTTGAGAAACCAAAACCTCGAATTCCTGTGCTGATTCCGTTGAAGCTGATTCCGTTGAAAAGTTATAAAGTCAGTTTTTCTAGCCCTGAAGATCCTTCAGGGATGTTGACTCTGATTAGAAATGCACTTAAGCCACAACTACGACTAACAATTCCAGAAGTTGAAGATCTATTGTTTCAGAAGAAACGGCTGATTCTGCTCTTAGATGGCTTGAACGAGATGCCAGCAGACACAGTTCGTACACAACTGAAAACATTTCGTGAGGAGTGCGATCAAATTAAGATTCCACTCATCTGCACAACACGAGAGCTAGGAAACGGCGATCTAGGTATTAAAAGACGATTGCAAGTACAGCCTCTTGACCCTAGAGAAATTGATCGCTTTTTGCGAGAATGTATGCCCGGTCAAGCGCAACAAGTGTTGCAATTGTTGAGCCGAGACAACCGAGAGTTAAGCCGCACGCCATTTGTTTTGTGGATGCTGTATCAATTGTTTCAGGAGACGGCTACTGTTGTAGATACTTTGGGACAGGCATTCCGTCAATTTTTTCAGACTTTCAAAAAATATAAGGAAGGCGCACCCGTTACAGATGAGCGTCGCAAAGCTTGGAATCCTTGGCTAGAACATCTGGCGTTTACAATGCTGAACTCTCCAGAGCCAACTGATCCTGGCTTAATCATCTCTGATGAGCAAGCAGAAAAATTGCTGGTTGAAAAGTTTGGCGATCTTCATGGTGCTCCATCCCGGATTGAAGAGTTGGTTAAGTATCACGTTTTGGAAAGAGTCTCTGATAGGGAAGTTAGTTTTCAGCATCAACTAATCCAGGAATACTATGCGGCGGAGCGGCTAGCGCCACAGTTGGAAAAGTTGAGTAATGAGGAATTGCAATATTACTACTTGAATTATCTCAAGTGGACGGAACCGCTAGCAATGGCGATGTCGTTTGTGGAGTCTGAGCCTTTAGCAGTGCGGATGGTGAAACTGGCACTGGAGGTAGATTTGTATTTGGGAGCAAGGTTAGCTGGGGAAGCTACCCTATCTCTACAAAAAGCTACTGTAAACATCATTCTTCAAAAAGGTTTCCAGCCATCGCTTAAAATCTGGCTTTTAGAACAAACTCAGTCGCAGAATGCCTTACCCTTCCTGTTTGATATTCATAAAAATGGATGTTCTGATACCCGTTGGCGTGCTACGCGAGCATTAGGTAACTTTAGAAATGTTGAAGTTTTAAAGTATTTGATTGAAGCATTGAACGATCCGGATTATTCTGTTCGTCAGAAAGCAGTGGAGTCATTGGGAAAATTAGGTAATTTAGAAGCCGTCCCCAACCTTTGTCAACTGCTAGATGATGAATATTTTTTAGTGCGCAGTTTGGTTATAGATGTTTTAGGAAAATTAGAAGGAAGAGCCGCGATTGATTGTTTGAAGAGTGCGCTCAAGCATGACGATTATACTGTAAAAACTAAGGCTGCTGAATTTCTAGGACAGCGCGTTCCTCAAGAAGTAATTGCATTACTGAATGAAGAGTTTAATAATGGCAATGCCGATACCAAAAGAGATACTCTACAGCTTCTAGGTGAAACAAAGAATGCCGCAGCTATTCCTATCTTGATCGGTGCTTTATCAGAGAGTGATTGGATCGTTCGCTCACAAGCAGTTTCCCAAATAGGTTCACTAGGAATCTGGCTAGATTCCGATGTGTTAGAGGATGGTGTAACGGCTCTTATCCATATTCTGCAAAGCGATCCACAAAGCTCTGTTCGTTCTAGTGCTGCAATTTATTTAGGAGTGATGGGTCACCTACGAGCAGTACCAGTTCTCATCGAGGCTTTATCTAAAGATGATCCGGTTGTACGTTCTTCTGCTGCTTATGCTTTGGGTCGGCTTCAGGATCGTTCAGCTATTAGCGAACTTATCCGCTCTCTACAAGCTGAGGATTATGTTTGTGAAGCAGCTATTAGATCATTACGCATCCTTAAAGCAGTGGAGGTATTACCTACTCTAAGAAAGCTGTTGCAGTATAAACCTGTTAATGTTCGAGGGGAAATCATATTAAGTCTTGGATTCTTCGGAGATTCTAAAGACATCCCTAGTTTGTACCAAACTTTGAAAGATAAAGAATTTCTTATCCAACTCATATCTGCTTATTCATTAACTAAATTCAATAATCGCAAGGGGATACCTATCTTAGAAGATGCCCTAAAAAATGGAAATAAAGATGCTCGCGAGCGGGCGCTTGATGGAATGAAAAACTTTCATGGAAAAGTTGGTTTGTCCAGTATTGTTTCAACAGCATTCACAGATGATGAATACTCTATCCGAAAGGATGCAGTTGACTTTCTAGAAGCTTTTAAAGAGAGTCAAGAAATAGTCAATGAACTAAAGAAGGCTCTTAATAACCTAAATGAAGATATTTGTAGAAACGCGATGGATGCTGCCAAGACAATAGGTAATGCTGAAATCCTATCTCGTTTGAGACAACTTGCAGAAACAATTACAGTTGTTGAAAGACCTGTGGAGGCGATCGCTGCTATCCAATCTCGTTGCCAATTCTACAACTATGGCATCACCCGGTTGCCACCCCCTCACAGAACTAAAAGCGGAGAGGGGGAATTAGAAGATTTGCTATATAATAATAAGTTAGACCTACTTCTCCAGGAGTTTAAAAAAGTGTCAGAAGCACCCAAGCGCGTCATTACTGCTAACAACTACTATGAAAAAGGCACTCATACTCATAACCACAATTACGCAAACGATGAAACCTTAAAAAAACAAACCATCGAACTTCGCCAATTGGTACATCAACTTCAGCAAACCCACCAACCAACCACCGAAGTCCAAGCTGCTGAAATCATTGATGTCGAATTTCGCGAAATCCAAAATACGAACCCGACTCGATGGCAAACAATCCAAAAACAACTGCAACTTTTAAAGGGCCAACTCCTTAACCCGGAAAGTCACCTTAAAGCCACCAAAGCAACCCTCGCTGAAGTCGCTAAACACTACCTCGAAGAAAGTGTCGTCTCCAAAGCCCTTATCACTTACCTCGACACTATGAGTGCTGACCCTGACTAAGGATAATCAATCCTGCAAATCCCGATCGCAGTCCTTATCGCCATCCTACGATTCCATCAACAATCGCACCCACTGAAAATCACCCTCACTCAGCGCTGGAATAGACTGCACTGAATAATCGATCGCCAAATCTAAAGCAGCCTCCTGATAAACTTCACCCAAAACCTCAGATAAATTCACAACAGGTTCTTCATATCCTGACTGCAAAAAAAGAAAGAATTGGGGAATTGATTCACGCACATTAAACGGGTAGAGTTCAGCTTCAGGACAGAGATTAGCCCGACCAACCAGAATGCGGTAGTGCGATCGAATAACTTCCGCAATTGGCATAAAGTTTCCCGTTCTCAACACTTTGTTTATATGCCACTTCGTTTGGGGTGTTTTTTTGTTGTTTGAAAGTATAGCGGTTAAGATTTAGTAGGGAAATATTACAGGGACAAGTGATAAACTTAGATTCAATGCTGAAAAAGGAGAATAGTTATATGTCTGTTCAGCTTCAAAAACGGTTATTTACAGTAAAAGAATATCATTTGATGACTGAGGCTGGTATTCTCTCCGAGGGCGATCGGGTAGAACTCATAGAAGGAGAGATTGTTAAAATGGCTGCAATTGGTACTCGTCACGCAAGTTCCGTTAAGCGTCTCACCAGGCGCTTCAGCCTGATTCCAGAAGATCGGGCGACTCTGGGTGTCCAAGACCCTATCCAGTTGACTGAGCGCACGGAACCTCAACCGGATCTTGTATTGCTGCAACCTCGCGCTGATTACTACGCCACAGCCCATCCAGTACCGTCTGAAGTTTTGCTGTTAGTTGAAGTTTCAGATAGTACGGTTGATTATGACAGAGATGTGAAAGTATCCATTTACGCTCGATCGCTCATTCAGGAAGTTTGGCTGGTAGATTTAGTTGAAAATTGTTTGGAAGTCTACCGTCAGCCAGGCCCGAACGGTTATAGTTTAATGCTCAAGTTTTGGCGCGGTCAACAAGTTGCGCCGCTGGCCTTTCCCGATTTAGAAGTGAGCGTTGATTTTATATTGGGTTAATAGGATTTTTTTCTATTATTAAATTTTACTAATTTAGGGGGCGATTTGAATCCGCCAAATTTCGCTTCTTCCTTCTTCCTTCTACTATAATAAGTTTAATTCCTCAAATCTGCGCAAGTGTTATGACTATTGCCAAATCATTTGAATTGGAAGTCACCCATCTCCCAGACCACACTGAACTGCCAGAGTCCGATGGTACTTTTGTGAAAAACTTTCAAGAACTTCCTCAAAGTATTATTCTCACTGATTCACTCCGACCAATATTGCAACGACTTCATCCAGACGGACGCTACCGCATCGGTCAAGATTGCGGGATTTATTGGCGTTTAACTGACCCTCTCGAACGCGGTGCCGAAGCGCCCGATTGGTTTTATGTGCCGAATGTTCCCCCACTATTAAATGGTGAGGTGCGACGTTCTTATGTATTGTGGAAGGAATACGTTGCACCGCTGATTGTTTTGGAATTTGTGTCCGGGAACGGTGCAGAAGAGCGAGACAGAACGCGGCCGCCAGAACCCGGTCAAGTCGAAGAACAAAAGGTGGGCAAATTTTGGGTTTACGAACAGGCGATTCGCGTGCCTTACTACGGCATTTATGAAGTGAAAAAAGCCGCTGTAGAAATGTATCATTTAGAAGACAACTGCTATCAGCGCATGAGTGTAAATGAGCGCGGTCGCTATCCGATTCCTCAGCTTGGAGTTGAGTTGGGCATTTGGCAAGGTGAATATGATGAGATGAATTTACCTTGGTTGCGTTGGTGGGATAGTGAAGGGAATTTGCTGTTAATTGGAGAGGAACGTGCCCGAGAAGAACGCCTGCGGGCGGAACGAGAACACCTTCGCGCGGAGGAAGAAAAACAACGCGCCGATCGCCTAGCAGCAAAATTGCGCGAAATGGGGATTAATCCTGATGAGGTGTGATTGTTTTTCGGTTGTTAAATGGGGTGCGATTCCCTTCGGGATAGCTTCGCTTCAAACACTTTTTAAACACCAGAAATATCAGAAGCCCCAAAAGGACGATCGCACTTTCGATCTCCTCAACCCATTGTTTATATTAAGATTTCCTTAATTGCTTTCATCTGGTACAGACATCAGTGCTACTATTAACAGCTTAGCTAGGGGTGCCCGAATATCCGGGCTGAGAAAACACCCTTAGAACCTGAGTCTGGGTAATACCAGCGGAGGGAAGCTGTTTATCAAGGAAATTAAATATGCGTACCGAATGGATCGCTAAGCGTAGCGGGCAGAGCAATGTATCTCAAATGCACTACGCCCGCCAAGGTGTAATTACTGAGGAAATGCACTTTGTTGCTAAGCGAGAGAATCTCCCGCCAGAACTGATCCGCGCTGAAGTAGCGCGGGGACGGATGATTATTCCCGCTAACATCAATCACCCGAATTTGGAACCGATGGCGATCGGCATTGCCTCTAAATGCAAAGTCAATGCTAATATCGGTGCATCTCCCAACTCTTCCAATATGGAAGAAGAAGTTGACAAGCTTAAACTAGCAGTGAAATACGGCGCTGATACCGTGATGGACTTGTCCACCGGCGGCGGGAATTTGGATGAAATTCGCACTACAATTATCAAAGCTTCACCGGTGCCGATCGGTACTGTACCAATTTACCAAGCACTAGAAAGCGTTCACGGTAATATGGAAAGTCTGACCCCCAATGACTTTCTTCACATCATTGACAAACACGCTCAACAAGGTGTTGATTACCAAACTATTCACGCCGGAATTTTGATCGAGCATTTGCCGTTGGTGAAAAATCGGCTGACTGGGATAGTCTCTCGTGGCGGCGGCATTTTGGCGCGCTGGATGCTACATCACCACAAACAAAATCCCCTCTACACTCACTTTAACGACATCATTGAAATATTCAAAAAATACGATGTTTCGTTTAGTTTGGGAGATTCTTTGCGCCCCGGTTGTACTCACGATGCGTCGGATGATGCTCAATTAGCTGAACTCAAAACTTTGGGACAGTTAACTCGCAAAGCTTGGGAACACGACGTGCAGGTAATGGTGGAAGGGCCTGGTCACGTTCCGATGGATCAAATTGAGTTTAATGTCAAAAAACAAATGGAGGAATGTTCCGAAGCACCCTTCTATGTTTTGGGGCCGTTGGTGACAGATATTGCGCCTGGGTACGACCACATTACCTCAGCAATTGGGGCGGCTATGGCTGGTTGGTACGGTACTGCAATGCTGTGTTACGTGACACCGAAGGAACACTTAGGATTGCCGAATGCTGAGGATGTCCGAAACGGGCTGATTGCTTACAAAATCGCGGCTCACGCTGCAGATATTGCACGGGGCCGTCCGGGTGCGCGCGATCGCGATGATGAACTCTCGAAAGCACGTTACAATTTCGATTGGAACCGTCAATTTGAGCTGTCATTAGATCCTGAACGGGCAAAGGAATATCACGACGAAACTTTGCCGGCAGATATCTACAAAACTGCTGAATTCTGTTCGATGTGCGGCCCTAAATTCTGTCCGATGCAGACTAAGGTTGATGCCGATGCTTTGACAGAATTAGAGAAGTTTTTGGCTAAGGAACCTGTAGCCCAAAGCTAATTGGATTAATTCGTAGGGTGGGCATTGCCCACCTTAATTAATCGTAAAGCTGTTGCAATTTTACATTTGTGGTAACTTGTTACTTTTAGGTTCATCCTCAGTTATGTTTAATGAAAATCAGCCAAAAATCGCTGTTAATTCCACGATAGTTGCTTCGTTAGCAGAATATTTTGAGCGAAATTTAGTTGTTATAGATGTTGGCTGTAGGTGGGGATTTGCTGATGTTTGGTCTCTTTTTGGTTCTCATGTCACCTTAATAGGATTTGATCCAGATCCTGTCGAATGTGAGCGATTGAAGAGTAACTATCAAGGCTCTTCTGATGTACATTTTGTGGCTAAGGCATTGGGAAATTCCGAAGGGAAACTGCCACTTTTTCTCACCGCTGAACCAGCTTGTAGTTCTTTATACAAACCTGACTCATCACTGACAAGCTCTATGCCTCATCTAGCTTGTGCAAAATTGGTCGGCGAAACAGAGGTTGATTTAACGACATTGGATACCTGGGCTTCGTCTACTGGTGTCAATCAAGTGGACTTCCTTAAACTTGATACTCAAGGATCGGAATTGGGAGTTTTAGAGGGATCTGAAAATTGCTTACAGTCGATACGCGCTTTACAGATTGAAGTAGAATTTAACCCTATTTATTTGGGTCAGCCTCTTTTCAGCGATATCGACTCTTTTCTGCGTAAGCGAGGCTTCGTTCTGTGGCGGCTAACAAATCTTTGTCACTATAGTAGTTTACCAGAAGCCTCAGCATTCAAACATAAAGACGTACAAATTTTTGACGGGCGCATCGTTCCTATTTCAGCACAGGGAGGGCAACTTTTTTGGGGAGAGGCTTATTATGTCCGAAAAGAAATAGCTTTTTCAGAAGAAACCAGTGATTGGCAAGCTTGTCTTCGTGATGGGGCTATAATTAGCACTTTGGGATTTCGCGATCTTGCCGGAGCTAGGCTGCAACAAGCACTAAACCATGCACCCTCAAATATTGTTCCTGCAATCAACCGAGTATTAACAAAATATTACTCACCATTTGCATAATACAGCTCGTGACGCAATAATTAGTTGGGCGGGCGAATCGCTTTGCCCCTTCTATACAGTTTTAGGTTATGATTGAGAATTATTAAACTGCATTTTTCAAAGGAACTTGCTTTGCAGAGAATAAACAATTATGGATAACTTCTAGAGCAACAGCTTTAACTACATTAATATACTTACACTATTACCCACTTGATGATAAGCTTTATCATCATTAGGATGCAAACTCAAACTATCTGAAAAAACTTGTAACCGTTCTGCTTCGCGGGGAGTAATCCTGCGGACTCGGTTATGAGAGTAAACCCCTAATCTATTAGCATCACTGGCAACAATTGTTACCGAAATCTTATGCGGATTGAGAAATTTATAGACTTCAAAGGAAAAGTTACCGGATACAGGTTTGTACTGATTGTTCTTCTGTTGCAGGTACTTTTTTGTTACCAACGAATCCAGAATTTTATCGAGATTGGGAGCAGAAAAAAAAGTAGCTATTTGCTCTTTAGTTAATAGTTTGCCATCTGGGTCATGTCCAAATTCTTTATTTCACCTTGTCAATATAAAACTCTTCATCAACTCAATTATGTCTAAACTGCTGGAGTTTAGACTAAAAGCGATATGAGAGAACGCAAATCAAATGGAATTAGAGATTAAAAATATTATCTTTTCAGCCTCAAAGCATCCGC
>NZ_SRRZ01000112.1 GCF_013179805.1 Microcoleus asticus IPMA8
ATATTAAGGGAGAAGGAAGAGGGAAGAAGGAAGAAGGAAGAAGGAAGAGGGAAGAAGGAAGAAGGAAGAAGTAAGAAGGAAGAAGGAAGAAGGAAGATGGAAGAAGGAAGAAGGAAGAAGGAAGACGGAAGAAGGAAGAAGGAAGAAGGAAGAAGGAAGAAGGAAGAAGGAAAAGACAATTCCCCATTCCCTATTCCCCATTCCCCATTCCCCATTCCCCATTCCCCATTCCCCATTATCAATATTCCCGATTGGCAGATGCGGCTGGAAGTTTTGATAGCTTATTTAGCACCGGAATATCGCGGCAAGGTGGCTGCAAATCTTCAGTTACCTGCTGACAGCATTAAGCGGCTGGAAGTGTTGGAAGCCGGAAAGAAGCAGTTAGCAGAGAATTTGCCTAAATGCGAGTTGCCGAGTCAATTGGTGTTGCTGTTGAGGAATTATGAATTGCCGGTGTTAATTGCGATCGCCCTGCAAAGTCCGCGCAGTGCACGCCGCCAAATTTGGGAATATCTCACCAGGTGGGCAAATGTTGAGCCGCCTTTGAATGGCAATGATTTGAAGGCTTTGGGTTATAAGCCTGGGCCTGGGTTTAAGCGAATGTTGGATGATTTGTTGGCTGCGAGGTTGGATGGCGATTTGGGCGATCGGGCTGCTGCTATCTCTTTCTTAGCAGAACGTTATCCTCAAACTTAGTAGAGTGCGTCAGCAGCGCGTTATTTTTCTATAATTGATTAGCTAATTGCTGACACACTCTACTAAATTTTGATTTTTCAATCCCAAACAGGCTAACAAGCCGATCGCACTTTATTGATATTCCGAGAATTAAGGTGAAAAAACAGCGCGCTCCTGGTTTAATCGCAATTGTCCTTTACAAAACTTTTGTGGCTTCCCTCTTGATAGTAACTTCGCTCGCTTTGCTTTTTGCACTAAAAAATCATCAAGCCTTGGAAGATTTTTCGGAATGCTATTTATTAGAAACCAAACTGAAAATTGTAGAATTTTTATTAGACAAAGTTCTACAAATCCAGCCTAAAACTTTACTGTTTAGCGGACTAGCTGCCGGAGTTTATGCAGTTTTAACTGTTTTGGAAGCGGTAGGTTTATGGTACGAAAAAGGTTGGGCTACAATTTTAGTTTTAGTGCTAGTAGGCATCAGTATTCCGCCTGAGATCTATGAGTTAGTTGAGGGTTTCACGGTAATTAAGTTAGCGGTATTTATCGCAAATATAGCCGTATTATGGTATTTGCTGCACCATTTGCCGAAGCACGGTAAGGGAGCTTAGAGTTCTGATGATTCAGAGGAAACTCTTTTGACTTAATAAATGTCAGCATTTTCAATCAGTAGGCGATTGACCATTCTATTTGTGATGCCTTTATCTGATAATTTTAAGTTTCAAGATGAAATATTCAGCTTTTCGGGCGCATTCTTGAGTGTATTCATAGTGTTTTTCATTTTTAATCATAGTTTCTACGCTCTTTATTTCCCCAAGATGAAGAGCGCCATTCATGAATTCACAAAATTGCTCATAAGTCAATATAAAACCTCAATCTTTACAAAAATCGGCAAATTGTAAAGAGTTGCTAAAGTAAGGAGGGGTTATACCCCCCATGAGTTAGAGTCATATCATATAGATGCACCCTGATGGCTTTCCCGTTCCACAAGAGCGGGATTTTTATTGGAAAGCCGTAGCGTTAAGTTTCGCAATACCTACTACAGATAAAATGACGTGGGGATGCAAAGATTAAAGACATAGCAGAGCTAAAGCTAAAACAAGGGCGCTGATCGATCGAACCTCACGCCCAACTCTGCGAAATAACCCAAAGGCGGTAGCATAGTTGGGGAAACGGCATCAACTGAAGATGAACTTAGCGCCAGCAACAGTCCTGCAACAGGGCAAGTACACAATTAACGCGACTTTAGGTATAGGAGGGTTCGGCATCACTTACCGAGCTATCCACACCCATTTAAACCAAACCGTCGTACTCAAAACCCTCAACGAAAGCCTGCGCCAACACCCAGAATCTGCCCAATTTCAGCAGCAGTTTATTGCCGAAGCCCAACGCCTGTCGCGGTGTCAGCATTCCAACATCGTCAGAGTAATCGACTTTTTTGAAGAAGCCGGACAGTCTTTTATAGCAATGGACTACATTCCGGGCCAAACTCTCGCCCAAATAGTAGAAACCGATCGGCCATTGCCAGAAGCCCAGGCTTTGCACTACATTCGGCAAATAGCCTCAGCCTTAAGTACAGTTCACCACAGCGGATTGCTGCACGGAGATATCAAGCCAGAAAATATTATCCGGCGAGCCGATTCTCACCTCGTAATGTTAATAGACTTCGGCATTGCCCGCGGCTTTACCGCCGGCACCAAACAAACGCACACTAACTTGCTCTCGCCCGGGTACGCGCCGATTGAACAATACCTCTATGACGGTAAATGTACACCGGCCACAGACATCTACGCGATCGCAGCCACCCTCTACTACTTACTCTCCGGCGTGGCGCCCGTAGCAGCACCCCTGCGCGATCGCATTCCCCTGGCCGAGTTGCGGCAATTTCAGCCCAATCTCAGCCCCGGAATCGAGCGAGCCATCCTTCAGGGACTCGAAATCGACCCCCACAACCGCCCTCAGACAGTGGAAAATTGGCTCACCATGCTGCAAGAAACAGAGCGAGTATCAGCAAACAGAAAAGGCAAGCAAACTATGCGATTGCCTGCACCTCCCCCACTGCCGTTGACTTTGCTGGCCTTTGTCGTAACGGCTGCAATTGCAGGCTGGATGGGTTTTGACCTGGCTTGGCGCTACAGCAGCAGTCTCAGCAGCAATAGACCCCAAATTGAATCCTTCCCATCTCTCGAAGATTTGCTCAAATCCCGCGATTTGTCTGGGCCGATGTTCCGGCAGCCGTCTGTCGAAAGCAGCCCTCTCTACCCGATCGAGCTCAACAAGCCCCCCAAACCCCCCTTAGAAAGCAGCAACATTCCCGAACCGATCGATCCCTCAGAAACTAGCGCCGAACCTTCAGAGATCCCAACCCCGGAAACTCCAGCTCCAGAGCCCGAAGCGGAACCTGAGCCATCCCCGACGCCAGAGCCACAAGAGCAGCCTTCTGAGTCCCCCATTCCGGAGCCTCAAACCCAAATCGAGCCAGCACCCCAACCAGAACCCGCACCAGTACCGGAAGTTGCGCCCCTGCCTGCAGAACCGCCCTCCGCACCCGCCCCGCCTGCCCCTGAGAGTGCTAGTCCTGAAACCTTGCCACCCTCGGAATCCCCGCCGCCAGTAATAGCGTCGCCGATCGAGCGATCGCCTGAGCCTGCGATACCGAGCAGCAGTGGCAGCAATTCAGATAGTTCGATCGCACCTTACTCACCACCCCCTGTGGCAGATCCCACTGTGCCTTTTCCTGAACCTGCGACAAATTAGTATTGTTTTTGTTGGTTACAAGTGCGGACAAACACTTGGTTTTATGAGCCATAAAATATCGGCTCAGTAGTGGAGATAACAATGCTTTTGCTAGCCAATGACTATCTCAGAAAACCTTCTGTAGAATCGGAAAATTCCAACAGTCGCGGTCTGAGTTTATCCAATATTTCCTATTACCTCTGCCATCCAAATGCCCGCCTCAAAAAAAAGCAGGACTATTGGATATTGTGATTTAAATTATGTTATAATACGTGCGCGACGCTGAGGTAGTGTGATCTCGTTTATTACTGTTGCCAAGCTGCAAACATTTTTGTACAAAGCAACCCCAACCTCAAATTTCAGCGAATGTCAGCCAGGCTTTTTGGCTGAGTCATTGCGCCTCTGACTGTTCAAACTCTCAAGAATCCCATCCCCGACAAAGGGGTGAGATTGTCCGTTACCCCAAACTTCCTTCCTTTGGGAGCAAGCATCATCGGGGACAAGCAAGTTATAATTTGTTGCGGAAGCGCACAGAGATTTTTTATGAGTAAACCCCCAGTTCATGCTTTTTTTGTAGGCCGAGCACTTGCCGAAGCACTGTACGAGCAATTAGAAAGCGCAGCAACCAACGCTTTCTCTGAACTCGGTAAATTTGACGCAGAACAAAGAGAACGCCTGCGACAGTTCACCGATCGAGTT
Source organism: Microcoleus asticus IPMA8 (assembly GCF_013179805.1). Taxonomy (GTDB): domain Bacteria; phylum Cyanobacteriota; class Cyanobacteriia; order Cyanobacteriales; family Microcoleaceae; genus Microcoleus; species Microcoleus asticus. The sequence goes on from NZ_SRRZ01000112.1 coordinate 4,111, forward strand.
GTGGAACGGGCAAACAAAGCTGCGGATGAGGCAATGCAGACCAGAACTGGCACTGCAACCACAACCATTCAAGACATTCATCCCGCAGAGCTGCAAGCGACTATTGACGAGCTGCGCGCCGAAGTGGCAATGGTGCGCTCCCAATTGCAGCGCTACCGCAGCAGTTTGCCCTAGCGCTCGATCCGACCACAACTATTATTTACGACTACGCGAGCGCAAAGCACTGCGCTCCTGCGCTCCTATCTGCAATCAAAGCCAAAACATAAAATAAGCAATTTGGGAACCCAAGTGTCTGCTCTCCTTGATGACTCTGTTAATCGCCAGCGCTCCAAAAAGCTCGCTGGCGCAGGCGATGAGCCAAAAACTGCTGATAAATCCTACAAAAGTAAAGCTTATCGCTGGAATCGCGAAAAATACTCCCGGAAGCGGCGCTTCTTCGACATTTGGGCCTTTGTCTTGCTCTGGCTGGCTTCGCTGTGGCTCGACAGCAAAAATTGGAGCTACTGGGGAGGCGTGACTGAAGAAAAGAAAGTTGCCAGACGCCGCTTTCAAGCTATCTGGGTTCGAGAAACACTCTTGGATTTGGGACCGACTTTCATTAAAGTTGGGCAGTTATTTTCCACCCGTGCCGATTTGTTCCCGGCAGAGTTTGTCGAGGAACTTTCTAAGCTGCAAGATAAAGTGCCTGCTTTCAGCTACCAGCAGTTAGAGGTAATTGTCGAGCAAGATTTGGGCAAGACTGTTCAAGAACTGTACCGCAGCTTTGACCCGGTGCCCCTGGCCGCTGCAAGTCTGGGTCAGGTACACAAAGCTCAACTGCATTCGGGCCCGGAAGTGGTGGTCAAGGTGCAGCGACCGGGACTGCGGAAGCTGTTCGAGATCGATTTGCAAATTCTTAAGGGAATTGCCCGCTACTTTCAAAACCATCCTAAGTGGGGTCACGGCCGAGATTGGATGGGGATTTATGAGGAATGCTGTCGCATTCTCTGGCTGGAAATTGACTATCTCCATGAAGGCAGGAATGCTGATACTTTTCGCCGCAATTTTAGCAACTGTGACTGGGTGCGGGTGCCGAGGGTTTATTGGCGGTACGCGGCTCCGCGAGTGCTGACTTTGGAATACCTGCCGGGAATTAAAATCAGCCACTACGAAGCTTTGGAAGCGGCCGGTATCGATCGTAAGTTAATCGCTCAGTTGGGGGCAAAAGCTTATTTGCGACAGTTGCTCAACGACGGCTTTTTCCACGCTGACCCACATCCCGGCAACATTGCTGTTAGTGCTGACAGTTGTCTGATTTTCTACGATTTTGGCATGATGGGGCAAATCCAGTCGAACGTCCGCGAAGGACTGATGGAGACGCTCTACGGCATTGCTTCTAAGGATGGACAGCGGATTATGGATTCTCTGATCGAGTTGGGAGCTTTGGTGCCTACGGGTGATATGAGTCCGGTGCGCCGATCGATCCAGTATATGCTGGACAACTTCATGGACAAGCCTTTTGAAAATCAGTCGGTGAGCGCGATTACGGACGACCTTTACGATATTGCCTACAACCAACCTTTTCGCTTCCCAGCTACTTTTACTTTTGTAATGCGAGCTTTTTCTACCATCGAAGGGGTAGGCCGAGGTTTAGATCCCGAGTTCAACTTTATGGAGGTGGCACAACCTTTTGCCATGCAGCTTATGAGTAATGGAAATGGCCCTGATACAGGTAGCAGCATTTTTAACGAAATCGGCCGTCAGGCGGCTCAGGTGAGTTCGACTGCTTTGAGTCTGCCCCGCCGGATTGAGGAGACTATTGACAAACTCGAACAGGGAGATTTGCGGATTCGCGTCCGTTCTGCAGAAACAGAGCGCTTGCTTCGCCGCATGAGCAGCGCTCAAATGGGCACGAATTATGCTTTGGTGATGAGTGCTTTTACTTTGTCGGCAACAATTTTGTTTGTTAGCAATCAAGTCTGGCCGGCTGTGGCTGTGGCAGTGCTGGCGGCGGGTGCAGGGTTTGCTCTGTTGCGTTTGTTCAAGCGGATCGATCGTTTAGACAGGATGTCATAATTGTGCAATTTGGGATTTGAAATTTCAGGTTGGAAATTTCTCGCCAGCCAAAATTTGACATCGAATGTTAAGTTTTGGCTGGCTGACAACACATTGCTAAAATTTACAGCACTTACACGCTTTGACGCTAAAAACCCCGTCGCTTCCTAGATTTCTCGCCAGCTAAACCTCTGATTTTTTGTAGAAATCCTGTTTTTTTTTGCACGTGGTGCTTAATTTACTGAATTTACCAAAATTTTAAGACGGGATTACCATGAAATCGATCTACAATATGAGGTCAAGGTAGTACAATTTTTCCACAACTCGCGATCGCAGGTGGCAGAAATTTCAAGTTCCCTTCGGGATTTAAGTTTTGGAAGAAAACATTGCACCACTTCAATCAAGCTTTTAAGTTCGATGAGTCCAATCAGGCAATCTATGAAACGCTCTTTCGCAGGTAAGACAGACACAGGGCTAGTTCGTTCAGTAAATCAGGATTCATACTACATTGACTCTGACGGGCGATTTTTCATAGTAGCCGACGGAATGGGAGGACACGCCGGAGGTCAAGAAGCCAGCCGGATTGCGACTCAGGCGATTCAATCTTATTTGCTCGAACATTGGGAAGGGCCTGAGGATTCTCCGCTGTTGTTGGAAAAGGCTTTTTTAATTGCCAATCAAGCAATTTTGACGGATCAGCTAGACCACCCCGAGCGTGCTGATATGGGGACTACGGCTGTGGTTCTCATGTTTAGGGATGAAAACCGACCTTGGTGCGCTAATATCGGAGACTCTCGCTTGTACCGGCTGCACGGCTCTCGCTTGGAGCAGATTACTGAAGACCAGACTTGGGTGGCTCAGGCTGTGAAAAGAAAGGCCCTAACTCCCGACCAAGCTCGCAGTCATCCTTGGCGTCACGTTTTGTCCCAGTGTTTGGGCCGCGATGATGTGCGGGAAATAGATATTTTGCCGGTGGACGTGCAGCCTGGGGATCGCTTGCTGCTGTGCAGCGACGGCTTGACTGAGGAACTGTCCGATCCTTTGATTGCTTCGCCACTGAAGTCGATTCGCGCCTGCGAGGGCGCTGCAACTGCTTTGATTCAAGCAGCTAAGGATAAAGGGGGACGCGATAATATTACTGTGGTGATCGTGACGATCGACCTCAAATAAATCGGGCAACCCCCCGGAAAATCTAAAATCTAAAATCTAAAATCTAAAATTTAATGACCCGCGTTATCGGTTTGATCAGCGGCACGTCGGTGGATGGCATTGATGCTGCTTTGGTGGATGTGGTCGGTTCCCAAACAGACTTGAAAGTGCAATTGGTAGCCGGCAAGACTTTCCCTTATCCTGCTAATTTGCGATCGCAAATTCTCTCGGTTTGCAGCGGCTCAGCTTTGTCAATGGCTGAACTAGCCGAATTAGATGATGCCATCGCCCAAGAATTTGCCACGGCAGCCTTGACAATTCAAGCAGAATATGATAGAGCCGAATTAATCGGCTCTCACGGTCAAACCGTCTACCACCGACCTGCAGGGAAAGCGCAGAAAGACAGCGCCAGTGGGTTGATGGGCTACAGCTTACAACTCGGGCGGGGCGCGCTAATTGCTCAATTGACAGGCATTACTACTGTCAGTAACTTTCGAGTGGCAGACATTGCAGCAGGGGGTCAAGGAGCACCCTTAGTCTCAATAGTTGATGCCTGCCTGCTGGCGGAACCCAACATCAGCCTCTGCATCCAAAATCTGGGCGGAATTGGCAATGTTACCTATCTTCCTGCCACGGGAAAGGGGGAAAACAAGGACGAGTCAGAGATTTTCAATCTTGGGGATGGCATCTCGGGCTGGGATACAGGCCCGGCGAATTCCCTGTTAGATTTGGCAGTGCAGCACTTCTCAGGCGGCACTAAGACTTGCGACGAAGGTGGAGCTTGGGCGGCCTCGGGAACTCCCTGTCAAGCTTTAGTTGAGGATTGGCTCGCCCAGGAGTTCTTCCGCCAAGCACCGCCGAAATCTACTGGGCGAGAGTTATTTGGTGTAGACTATTTTGACCGGTGTTTGGTCGAGGCCGAAGGTTACAACCTCAGTCCTGCTGACGTACTGGCTACTCTGACAGAACTGACTGTTGCGTCGATCGTTCACAGTTACCAAACTTTTTTATCGGCTATGCCCGATCGAGTTTTACTGTGCGGGGGCGGCAGCCACAATCTCTACTTAAAACGCCGATTGCAATCTCAATTGCATCCAGTGCAAGTGTTGACTACTTCTGAGGCAGGCTTGAGTGTAGATTTTAAAGAGGCGATCGCTTTCGCGGTTTTAGCCGCATGGCGGGTTCGGGGCATTCCCGGCAATCTGCCTCAAGTTACTGGTGCCCGGACATCGGTACTTTTAGGGGAAATTAACTCTTGTTGGCACAGTTGGGCGTGATAGCATAGAGTCTGAGGGACAACGGCTGTGCGTTGTTGCACCAGCATTGTAGCCAGCAGGAAAAGCATAGGAACAGCACTGTGGCTCACACGTTTTTAATGGAATCGGGCCAATGGACGCTCGAAGGAAGTTGGATTGAGCGCAATGGCGTGCCAATTACGGTTAAAGGCAAAACTTTAGTGAGCTGGAACCGAACAGATTGGTTCAGTATGGTGACGAAGCTCGTGTTTCCTGGAGGCGATCGCGAAGAGATTATTTTGCAGTACCGAGGACACCTCAACAGCGATGAACGGCAGTATACTTTTGTGCTCCAACACAGCGAACTCGGTCGGGTCGAGGGCGAAGGTTGGATTGCTCCCCAGTCGATAGTCCAGCGTTACTGGGTACTGGGAGACGAACGCCAACGGCGGACGGGTTTTGATACCCTGCATCGCGTCGATCACAACCGCTACTATCACTCTAGCGGCATCATGTCTGGTCATTACTTGACGAGTACGATGGAGGCTACTTTGGAACGTCAGTCGGAATAGCTTTTTCTAGAGTTACCACCTGCGAGTTCGAGGGTTTGATGTGAAAATTGAAGGTTTTGGTAGTCGGAGATCCCGCTCAGATGTCCGACTAGCGCCATTCTTGTCAAACCTCATCCGCTGTAACTAAAGACAAATATTTTATTTTGTTAAAAACTTCACACTTACGATCGAAAATTATCAAATTTTTGAGTCGAACCGCGATAAATTATTTTTGCGGTATCTTTCTATAGCACTCAATAGATTGCTGCGATCGACTTCCCATATTGAGTCGAATCAAGAAAAAAACTGTCAAAGTTTTCTGATGGACGATGAGTCTGTGCAGATGCTTTCTACCTTCTATAGCAACCACGCCCGACCATTAGGACGTTGTTAATTGCTGAAACCCTTGATTTTGTAGCTTCTGGCTTCTCAGGTAGATAACTAAAGCCTTCTTACCTTCTGCCTTCGAGTGACGCCCCATCACCCCAACTCCTTTCCGCCTGAGGGAACAGAGTAAGAGACAGAGGTCGCCGACTGCGACTCTTTGCTACTCAACGCCTGGGTTTGGTTCTAGGCCCCAATGATGTTTCAGAAAATGGCGGTACATGGTTTCCCGAAGCATCATTTGCTCGTAAAGCTTGACCAAAAACTCTTGAGCTTGTTCGCGGCTCATATCACTTACCTGTGTTTTGAAGGAACACAGGCTAAATTGCTGTTCCAAAGACAATTCTGCTGGTTGGCTCATGACTTTGACTCCTCTGTGAGTAAAGGTGACTTAAAAGTGAACACCTGGATTAACCAGATTTGTAAAATGTTTCAGCGATAGAGCGTTGGTTTCGGGATGCCAGATTGCCCATCTCGCTTTAGTATATATTACAAAAGGTAACAATTGTTTGACAAAATCACCATCTGTCCCAGGAAATAACTTACTTAGGGATAGAGATGCCAAGATGTCTGCAAAAGTTCCTTCCGCAGGCATATACAACTGTATCTACTTGTCAAGAGAAAAAAGGCTCAGTACGAACCAAAAGAATTGAAGCCCTTTATACCAAATCGGACGGAGCTTTTCTCGGCGAGGGGGAGAGCGGGAGATTAGGAGAGCGGGAGATTAGGAGATTGAAAGATGAGGAGAGGGGAAGATTGGAAAATGAGGAGAGGGGGAGAGCGGGAGATGAGAAAAGGGGGAGAGGGGAAGATGGGGAGAATTTCTATTCCTCTGTTCTCCCTTCTTCCTTCTAACTAATTCGATGAGCCGCCATCCTGCGGTGGAGTGCCCGCTCCGGGTCTGAAATTGGGAGCAGTGGGTGCAGGCGAAACAGGAGGAATGCCCTGATTTGTCCCAAAGTTGCTAGGCTGCCCCGGAGCGGGGAGAGGAGATTGAAACTGATTGGGATTTAACTGCTGCTGCCCCGGAGCGGGGAGAGGAGATTGAAACTGATTGGGATTGAACTGCTGCTGCCTCGGAGCCACAGGAGACGGCAGGGGTTGACCGGAATTGCCGATCGAAGGTGCCGGAGGAATGCCAGAATTGGGAAGCGAGGGATTCGGCTGCGGGGAGGTAGCCGAACTAGGAAGAGTTGCTAGGGCCACTCTATCGCCCCCTACCTCTCTCAATTTGTCTAAAACCTCGACAACTTTGGAATATCTAGCATTTTGAGGAGCGTATAGCACTATCAACCCCGCAGGATTTTGGGTTTGGAAACTCTTTAAAACTCGATCGAGCTGTTGGTAATTAACAGGCAATTGGTCGATATAAGTTTGCCCAAAATCGTCAATGCTGACAATCAGCATCTCTCGCATCTGGGTTTGTCCAGTCTTCGCCTTAGGCAAATCGACATTAATTGCTTGCTGGCGAGTCAGTTGCAAAGCGGCCAGCAGAAAAAACGTCAAAATGCAAAATATCACGTCAATTAAAGGCACCAGTTCAATCCGAGCCTCTTCAGCAGGAGTATCTAGATTAATCTTCATCAGTTCTCAGGAGTTTTAATTATTAGAAGGTGAATCTTCCGCCGGATCGGAACCTTTCAATTTCGGCTCCCGGTTCCGTTCTCCCGATTCTTGAGAATTGAGAGAACGCCTGTTCAAACCATCGGAACCAAAGGAAGAATTGCTGTATTCTGTACCGGGCGATCGACCCTTAGCATTAGCTGCAGGCCAGTATTGCCTGTAAAGCAATTCCAGTTCATTCCCAGCTTTGCGAAATATTTTTGCCTGGTTGAACAAAAAAGCTTGAAATATCCGATAAAACGCCAAGGTAAAAATTGCTACTACCATCCCACTAGCAGTCGTGATCAGCGCCTCGCTAATCCCCAAAGTTACGCCAGTTGTTGCCGACGTGCCGATGTCGCCCAGACGGATAGAACTGAGCGAGTTAATCAAGCCCAAAACTGTTCCCAGCAAGCCCAGCAAAGGGGCTAGAGCGATCGTAGCTTCTAAGATTTTGTCACCGCGGCGCATCGAAGCCAACTCTTCATCGGCGGCAGCTTCGAGTGCGAGTCTAAACAAATCTGGTTCGGGATTGTAGAGCCGCAGGGGTGCAGAAAGAAATCGCCCGATCGGCTGTCGGTTAGCTTGTCTGGCAATCTCGTTAGCCGCCCCCCAATCGCTGCGAGCCGCTTCAAGAATGCGGTTAACAATCTGCTTTTCTTTGCTCAGGAGGCTCGCCCAAAACCACAAGCGCTCGATAATCGTACTCAAAGATAGAATCGATAACACCAACAGGGGCCACATGGCGGGGCCGCCTTTTTGAAACAGTTCTTGAATATTCACAGTATTTTTACTCCTGCATAACCGGCTGCGCTTGGCTTCTGTTGAACTTTTTTTAACAAATTTAAGGCCATTTAATTTTAGCTATTAATGTACTGTGCTCCGGGGTCGATCGACCGATCGCGATCTACTAATTCCTCACAACTCGTCTAAATCTTGACACATATCTTGCAGCGACTGGTGTTGAAGGCGGCGAGAAGAGCGGCGATATTTTTTAGTTTGCAGCTTCGGTTCGTATTGCTGCGTACCATCCGACTTGGTTTGCTGTTTCAAACTCGCCTCAGCACTACTAGAGTTTTGCTCTTGTTGCTGGCGGACGATCGCCTCTTCGAGAAAATTCAAGTAATAACCGTAGCGCTCCCAACCGCCCCGCACAACACAGTTAGGCTCGTCTCGGTGCGAACAGTCGCTAAACTGGCAGCTACCCAAAGCCAGTCTCTGGCGCGCTTCTGGGAAATATTGAGCTAACTCTGAGGGATCGCATTCGAGAGCCGGCTGATTAAAGCCCGGAGTATCGGCTAACAGTCCCCCGCCGGGGAGTTCAAATAGTTCGACGTGGCGAGTCGTATGGCGCCCGCGGCCGAGTTTGCCGGAAACAGCGTTCACTCGTAGATTCAGGGCCGGGATCAGTTGGTTGATCAAGCTGGACTTGCCAACCCCTGAAGGGCCACAAATTACCGTTATTTTCCCTTGCAAGTGACCCAGAAGAAAGTTCGGCAACGGGCTATGTAAGGGCTTTAACGGATGTAACGGTTTGACCGAATTTGGAATTTGGGGGTTATCCTCAGAACTCAGCATTGATGGCTGTATTTTATCCACTAAGCCATGAATAGCTGGTTCGGATTCATAAACTTCATTTTTACCCTTAGCGGGGGCTTCCTTAACTCCTACACCGCTGCGGACGCTAATAAACATTGGTTCATAGCCCCAGCCTGAAAGCCGATCGCGCCACTGTTCCAACTCATCGGGCGTGACCAAATCGCATTTGTTGAGGCACAAACTCACTTCTAAACCGGTAGATTCGGCCTTGACTAAAAACCGAGTTAATGATGCGGGGTCTAAGTCGGGTTCGGCGAGGGCAAAAACGAGGAGAATGCGATCGGCATTAGCTACAGGCGGGCGGTTGAGTTCTGTTTGGCGCGGGAAGACTTCAGAAATTGCACCCCGGCGGTCAGTCCAGTCGGGTTCGTCTACCACCACGCGATCGCCCACCATCACCTGTTGGCCAATTTTTTTCAGTCGAGTGCGGCGAGTGCACAGGAGAATCGGAGAATCAGCGAGGGGAGCATTTTGCCCGTCAATGGAGGCCTCGGGATCTAACCTCACTTGGTAGAAGTTAGCCTGAACAGCAATTACAGTACCCACGATCGAGGGCGAATTCAGGCTCATCCTGCTTCCTGGTGTTCTGGGCGCTGCACTTTCATGGCAAAAAAACCGGAATCCGGCTCATCCGCGATAAATTGCGTTTCGAGAATCTGGTAGCCTTCCATTTTCAGACTGTCGGGCACTTGTTCGATCGGCTCTCCAGCGTCCAGCCACACCTCCAAAACAGCACCCGGTGCCATTTGCTCCAAGCGGAGCTTCGTCCTGACAAAATTGAGAGGACACGGAGTGCCCCGCAGATCGATTTTGGCATCTGGGGATTTAGGATTTTCAATTTTGGATGTTGAACTCATAATGCTTTTTGCAATCTCAAATCCTAAAAGCCTTAGTTTTTTAAACAAGTTGCCTGGAAACTGGAAAATCTAAAATTTTGTGTCCAATTCACACAGATTATTATTCTTTATCGAAATTTTGCGTTCAATTCGACACAGATTATTATTTTTCTGGAAAAAGTGAGCGCAATTGCGCTCACTTTTTCCTTATTTCTGAAACAAATTTCCCAGAAATCCTTCCAAACCGCCTTTACCGGTACGATCGCCCTTCAGCTTAGCAAGCTGCATCAGCAATTCCCGTTCCTCAGCCGTCACCTTAGTCGGAATGTCAATAGACACCGTAATCAAATGATCGCCGCGACTGACTGGATTTCCCAACCGAGGTACCCCTTTTTTCTCCAGAGTCAGAACAGTATTCGCCTGAGTTCCGGTAGGAATCAACAATTCCGTCGGCCCGTCTACGGTTTCCACTTCCAACCGGCACCCCAAAATTGCTTGCAAATAACTAATCTTAACTTCCGAGTTAACGTTAATACCGTCCCGCTTAAATAGCGGGTCTTCATTCACCGCCAAGAACACGTAAAGATCCCCGGGCGGTCCACCCAGTTTGCCGGCATCCCCTTCATTAGAAACGCGCAAGCGAGTACCGTTGTCAACCCCAGCCGGAATTGTGATTTTCAGCTTTTTCATCACTTCTTTCTGGCCTCGGCCGCCGCAAGTTTCGCACTTGTCCTCAATCACTTGCCCGGTGCCGTTGCAACTGGGGCAAACTGAAACTTGAGTAAAGCTGCCGAAAGGAGTGCGAGTAGCGCGTCGGACTTGACCGCTGCCGGTACAAGTCGAGCAAGTTTGGGGTCTGGTACCCGGTTTTGCCCCGGTACCCGTGCAAGTTTCGCAGGTTTCTAGGTGCTTGATGCGGAGTTCTTTTTCCCCACCAAACACTGCTTCCCGAAAATCCAGCCGCAAATCGAGGCGCAAATCGTCTCCGCGCACCGGCCCGCTCCGCCTGCGACCTTGCTGTTGTTGGCCGCCGACACCTCCCTGAAAACCCTGAAAGAAGCTTTCAAAAATATCGGCAAAGCTGTCGCCGAAGTCTTGGAAACCCGGAGCGCCTGCACCGCTGACGCCTGCTTCGCCGAACCGGTCGAAACGGGCGCGGGTTTCCGGCTCTGAGAGTACCTCGTAGGCGCGGTTAATTTCTTTAAAGCGTTCCTCAGCACCGTCTGTTTTGTTGACATCTGGATGGTACTTGCGAGCTAGACGGCGGTAAGCACGCTTAATTTCTTCTTTGTCTGCGCTACGAGAAACGCCTAATATTTCATAGTAATCACCGGCCATAGAGCTGCTTGCCTGGAGGTAAATAACAAAAAGTGTACGAAAAAGAAACGGACGACCTTTCCTGAAATTACAGATTAAAAATTAAAAATTAACAATGAGAATTTTTAACTTTTAATTTTTCAGTTTTAAAGGAAAGGATTCATATCATCAACTTCCGGTTCGGGAACCTTCGGTTTCTGTTTTGACTGTGGATTTGACTGTGGATTTTGCTGTCGTTTTGACTGTCGTTCCGGCTTTGGTTCCGGCTTTGATTCGGACTTTGGTTCCGGCTTTGGTTCTGGCTTTGGTTTCGGCTTTGGTTCCGGCTTTGGTTCCGGCTGCGCTTGGGGCGCCACCAGCAGCTCTTCTGTCAGCAAAATGCTGTCGTCGTCCGCTTTAACCTCTTGTGGTTCTGATTCTACTTCTGACATCATCTCGCTTTCAACAACAGCTCCTGACGGGGCTACTCCGCTGCGGGCTTGGTCGTAGACTGCGGTACCGAGCGAGTATAGCAGTTGCTTGAAAGATTCGATTGCGGGCGTGAGTTCCTCGACTGTGATGTCGGGGTTAGTCATCGCTGCCCGCAAGGCTGCTGCGGCTGTTTCCGCTTCGGCCTTGAGGTCATCACTCAGCAGTTGCGCGTTGGTTTTTAAAGTTACACCACAATTATAGACGAGGGAGTCAGCTTGATTTTTGAGTTCGACGAGTAGAGCGCGCTTGATGTCCTCGTCGGCGTAAAGTTCGGCTTCTTGTCGCATCCGCTCGACTTCGGTTTCGCTCAATCCCCCTGTATTGGAAATTTGGATGCTTTGTTCTTTTCCGGTTCCCTTGTCTTCAGCAGCCACTTTGAGAATCCCGTTGGCATCGATTTCAAAGGTAACTTCGATTTGAGGTACGCCACGGGGAGCTGGGGGAATGCCTTTGAGTAGGAACTTGCCGAGACTTTTATTGTCTTTAACCAATGCCCGCTCGCCTTGGAGAACGTGAATTTCTACCGAGGTTTGCCCGTCTGCCGCCGTGCTGTACATTTGCGATCGGCTCGTGGGAATAGTTGTATTGCGATCTATTACTTTGGTGAACACCCCGCCCAACGTTTCTAGTCCCAGAGAGAGCGGCGTCACGTCAAGCAGCAGCAAATCTTTTACCTCACCGCCCAACACCCCGGCTTGAATTGCCGCGCCTACCGCTACAGCTTCGTCGGGATTGACCGATTTATCAGGAGCAACGCCTCCAAAATACTTGCTAATTGCCTTTTGAACTGCCGGAATCCGGGTTGAGCCTCCCACTAAAATAATTCTGTCTATATCTTTCGGGGTCAAACTTCCGTCTTTGAGCGCTTGAGTCACCGGATCGATCGTCGCTTGCACCAAATGAGCCACCAGTTTTTCAAACTGAGCTTTGGAGAGTTCCATTTCCAAATGCTTCGGCCCTTTGTCGTCAGAGGAGATGAAGGGCAAATTGATTGAGGTGGATTCCCGGTTGGAGAGTTCGATTTTCGCTTTTTCCGCAGCTTCTCTGAGGCGCTGCAAGGCCATTTTGTCTTGTGAGAGGTCACTGCCTTCTTGAGTCCGGAAAGCTTCTACCAGCCACTGGACTATGCAGTCGTCAAAGTCATCTCCTCCGAGATGGTTGTTACCGGAGGTAGCGTTGACTTCAAAAATTCCGTCTCCCAGTTGCAGGATCGAAACGTCGAAAGTACCGCCGCCCAGGTCAAAGACCAAGATTTTCTGTTCTATATTTTGCTTGTCCAGCCCGTAGGAAAGGGCGGCCGCCGTCGGTTCGTTGACTATCCGCAAGACTTCTAGACCCGCGATCGTACCGGCATCTTTAGTAGCTTGCCGCTGGGCGTCTGTGAAGTAAGCTGGCACTGTAATTACGGCTTGGGTAACAGTTTGTCCCAAATAAGCTTCAGCATCTTGCTTTAGCTTTTGGAGTACCATTGCCGAGATTTCCTGGGGAGTGTGAACCTTGTTCCGAATTTGGACGTTAACGGTGTCGTCTTTGCCTTTTATGCAGGTATAGGGAGTCCGGGAGCGTTCTTCTTCCGTGTCGTCCCACCGCCGTCCGATAAATCGTTTGATGCTGTAGACAGTATTTACAGCATTAGTTACAGCTTGCCGCTTAGCCAATTGACCTACTAAGCGATCGCCCGCCTTGCCAAATCCTACTATACTCGGAGTTGTGCGGCCGCCCTCGGAATTGGCGATCACGACAGGTTTACCGCCCTCTAACACAGCTACACAACTATTAGTCGTGCCTAAGTCAATTCCAATAATTTTTCCCATAGCGCCTCATAAAACTTTGTGGGATGTTTGGAAACCTCCAACTACAAGTTGGGGGAGGAAAAACGACTCAGCTTGTTCAAACAAGCATCACCAGACCAGATTTGTAGGAAATAAACTAGATGTCCTAAGGCAATATCAAAGACGGGTAAAAACGTTTTTCCGAATTTTTTGAGAAAGCGCTGACCTGCTTTTAGTCATCAATTAAGAATTTGGTTAATCTGTCGCCTTGGGGCCCCCGAATAGAATTCGGGGGTTAGTGACTTTGAGGAATGCAGTAGCTTGTATCCCGATTAACTTTCCGAACTATCGGGATTTTCATCTGAGGCTACCACAGATAGCCCAGCCGCTGCAACTTTCACTTTGGCGTGCCGCAAGACGCGATCGCCCAGAATGTAACCGCGTTCTAGTTCTTGGATAATTGTTCCTTCCTCGTGTTCGTCAGTTGGCTCGCTGAGTAGAGCTTCGTGGAGGTTGGGGTCAAACTGTTCGCCTTCGGGGCGCATCGGAGAAACCCCGATTTGCTTGAGGCTATCTACCATTTGCTTGTAAACGCTTTGGTAGCTTTTGTGAATGTTCATTTCGCCATCGGTTTGCGGCTTGATGTGCGATCGAGCGCGCTCGAAATTGTCTATTACCGGCAACAGGGGTTTGATCGTGAGACACCTTGCCTGTAAATCTAGCTCTTCTTTTTCTTTTTGGGTGCGCCTGCGGAAGTTATCAAAATCTGCTGCTAGGCGGAGATTTTGATTTTTCAGCTCTTCTAGTTGAGCGGATGCCGCTTGCAACTGAGTTTTTAAAGCCTCTTTTTCATCTGTTGCCTGGGCCAGTTCCTTCTTCAATGACTCCGCCGCGTCTGCAGTCGGGCTGTTGGTGGAACTGCCGGTGACGGTAGGCCCGGGTGCGTTTGCTGGCGGGCGATCGGCCTGAGCACTTTGATAAGCTCGAGCAAGTTCGAGCTCCCAATCTGCTGATCCGTTCGAGTTTGCTGGTGCCGGCGGATTTTCGCTTGCCATTGGCGAACCCTCTGGGGTTTCCCCAGTTGAGTTAGGATCTCGATCTTGCTGTTTTTCCTCGTCAATCATAAAAGCTGCGCGACAGAACCCTATCAATTCTAGCAGATACGTTTAACCCGGTAAATCTAGAGTTATCGAATTTACTGTGTATGGCACAATCTGAAATGAGGAAATCTCGCTTGCTGTGGAGGCATATCTCAAAGCTTTCAATAAAATATTCAAAGAGCAGTTTAGATATTTATCTATAGTATGACCGCATTTGGGGGGCAATTAAACGTTTGTTGCTTTCTAATTTTCGATTAACGCGATCGCATTTATAACAGGTTTTATTAAAAATATTTGGCTATTACGTCTACTAAAATATTTCCGAATTAGGAGGTTTAATTTTTCAACGTTTGCTTAAAACAACGATAGTGACTTCAACTTATCAAAATTTATCATCGGTCGGGCTGTTTGATTCGCAAGCTAACGCTTGCATTTTTACCATTTGCTCAGTTTCCCAAGTCTGGAGAAAAAAGAATTTGTATTTAGTGATAAGTAGCTAGCTGTCTCCTTGTGTAACTCAGATACTAGGTTGTTAATCTTGATGCGAATTGGGGCTATTGTTTCTCGGGTTCGATACCCCCGAAGTCTCTTGAAGTCTCGAATTGTTACCAGCCAAAGGAGAGACATTAGCTGGTTTCGCGGAGGTGCTCATCTGTAGATATGATTGATATCTAATTTGCCTATTTCCAAGATTTGTGAACCGTCAATCTTACGTCAGCCGAGGTGAGATTTGAGACTTCCCCGCGATCGCTGAGCCGAATGATTTGAGATTTACCCCACAGATGAATCTGGGATTTTGAACAAGAGTAGAAAATTTTGGGGGCTGGCGACTCCTGTCGGAAACTTGTAGCCGTTTTCGGGCGGGGTGACAAAGATTCGGACACCTGGGTAGAATCACAGTAATATTGGCTGACAAAAAACTAGAGATCCTCAAAATCTGTGCTGGAGACTCATGTAGGCGCTCGGGCAGTGCCCGATCGCAGATAATTCATCAAAATATATTTCAAAAGACCGATCGAGACTTTCGTAAAAGCTATCATCATCACACAACATAGCTCATCTTTAATTTATTACAGCTAACCGCGCCGCCACGGGCGCTGTGATTTGAGCAAACAATTTGGGAAAATAGAATGAACGTGCGAAGGCGACACACCCCACCACGCTTTTTTCTCCCAGTACAGGTAACCCCCAAGTGATGTGCCCGGACGCTATAACGAGAGTATCCCGCAAGTTAATCAGGTAAGTAAGCAACTTAGCACTTAACGAACAAGATCTGATTGCAAGCACTGGCAAATCCCTCCAACGTCTCGTCAATTTGTGGACGAAGCTTAGAGGGGACTGCGAGCTTACACTTGAGAGATAGGGATTGAGCAAAAACATGATAGCTGATCCATAAACAAAGAATACGGGGGTTAAAACCCCGCGTTGGTTTTCTTCTCAGCACTCTTTGTGACTGAGTTTCCCACCTATTGAGTGTTTTTTATGACTAACACATCCCAGGGGTTTCGCTCCACATCGATAGTTGCTCTGAGCAATTTTACTCCGGCTCTCAACAAGATGATTCAGGCGGGTTACGTCAACGGCGACCAACTGAAGCAAGCTCAAATTGAAAGCCAGAAGTCGGGTAAGCGGTTGACTGAGGTATTAGAAGCCCTTACCGGGCAGCCGTTGCCCCCAGAATTGCTGCGGCTTTACAAGAAGCAGCAGATGTTTGAACGGAAGATTGTCTACGGGGTTGAAGCATTTGACCCGGAGATGAGCGAAATGTCTAACGAGCAACTCGGAGTTATGCTCGACGGGTTGAAGATTTCGCTCGACATTTGTCACCAAGGTCGGTTTTTACCCGTAGCGAAGACTGAAACTGAGCCTGCAGCGGTTTTAGTGGCAATGGTAGATCCCGACAACCTCAACGCCATAGAAGATTTGCGGCGGATTTTACAGCCTCACGGCTTGGCTTTGCAGCGACGGGTGATTACGCCTGACGACTATCAGGACATAACTTCGGCTTATCAAGACGACCAAGTTAAGGTAGCAGCCAAAATAGCAGCAGCCGAAAAGCAGAGAAAGATGGATTTAGGGGAGGGAGATTTTGGCGAGCTCTCCCTCGAAGAGGAGAGTGCCGACCAAGAAGACCTAGCTAACACCTTGGACGATGCTGAGGCGGCTCCGGTAATTAAGGCCGTCAATATCATTTTGGCTAAAGCTTTGTCGGAAAAGGTGTCTGACATCCACGTAGAACCTCAAGAAGAGTTCATGCGGATTCGGATGCGGAAAGACGGGGTGCTGCAAGAGTATTTCCGGTTTCCCAAGCAGGTAGTCGCATCGATTACCGCTCGTTTCAAGATTATTGCCAACCTGGATATTGCCGAACGCCGACAAGCTCAAGACGGGCGCATCCGCCGGGTATTTGAGGGACGCACGGTGGATTTCCGGGTGAACAGCTTGCCTTCGCGGTACGGCGAAAAAATCGTGCTGCGGATTTTGGACAGTTCCAGCACTCAGTTGGGTTTGGGTTTGTTAATCTCCGATGAAGAAACTCTGGCTTTAGTGCGAGAGAGTGCTAGCCGTCCGTTCGGACTGATTTTGGTGACGGGGCCGACGGGTTCGGGCAAGTCAACTACTCTGTACTCGATTCTGGCGGAACGGAACGATCCGGGGGTAAATATCAGTACGGCGGAAGACCCGATCGAATATGCTTTGCCAGGAATTACCCAATGTCAAGTAATTCGGGAAAAAGACTTGACTTTTTCCAACATTCTGCGGGCGTTTTTGCGGCAAGACCCTGACGTGATGCTGGTGGGGGAAACGCGGGACAAGGAAACGGCAAAAACGGCTCTGGAAGCTGCTTTGACGGGACACTTGGTGCTGACGACGCTGCACACTAACGACGCGGCTGGGGCGGTCGCGCGTTTGGCGGAAATGGGCGTAGAACCGTTCATGGTTTCGGCCGCTCTGTTGGGCGTGTTGGCTCAGCGTCTGATGCGGCGCGTTTGCGACAAATGCTGCACTCCTTACCAGCCTACTGCAGCAGAACTCGGCAAGTACGGTCTGTCGGCTTCTCAAGAAATTGATCTGACTGTTTACAAAGCCAACACCGTACCGGTGGAGCAAAGGAAGGAACTCGCAGAACGCGAGGAACTTTGTCGGAAGTGCGGCGGCCTAGGCTACAAAGGACGGGTAGGGGTTTACGAGTTCCTGAAAAATACTGAGCGGCTTCAAACTCTGATCACTCAAGGAGCTCCCACAGAGCAAATTAAGGAAGCAGCAGTAGAAGAAGGGATGAAAACGTTGTTGGCTTACAGCTTGCAGTTGGTGCGGGAAGGCGCGACTACTTTTGAAGAAGTCGAGCGGGTGACGTTTACTGACTCGGGCCTGGAGGCGGAAATGAAAGCAAAACGCAAGCAGGGACTTACCTGCAAAACTTGTCGGGCGGAATTGAAGCCGGAGATGTTGGATTGTCCGTACTGCTTGACGCCACGCTTTTTGGATTGATTCAGCAGTTAACTGTTGACTGTTAAATGTTGACTATTAACTGTTGACTGTTAACTGAGCTAGATTGGTCAATAACTATCAACTCGATCGAGGAGAGGTATCTATGGGTCTGATGATTGAAGACGTACTGGAGTCCCTGGTAGAGCAAGGGGGTTCGGACATACACATCCAAGCGGGCGCGCCTATATTTTTCCGAGTCAGCGGTAAACTAACTCCTCAGACGCAATACGGCGACATTCTGTCTGCTGAGGAAGTGCAGATCCTGATTTTCCAAATGCTCAACAATATGCAGCGCAAGCAGTTGGAAATGGAGTGGGAACTCGACTGCGCTTACGGCGTTCGGGGATTGGCTCGGTTTCGCGTCAATGTCTACCGGGAGCGGGGTGCTTGGGCTGCTTGTATGCGAGCTCTGGCTTCTAAGATTCCTAACGCCGATGCTTTAGGCGTGCCGCAGATTTTGCGGGATCTGACGGAAAGACCCAGGGGTATGCTGTTGGTGACGGGACAAACGGGTTCCGGGAAAACTACTACGATGGCGGCTTTGTTGGATCTGGTCAACCGGACGCGGGCGGAACACATTCTAACAGTTGAAGATCCGATCGAATATGTGTTTCCCAATGTCAAGAGTTTGTTTCACCAGCGCCAAAAGGGCGAAGATACTAAGAGCTTTGCTAATGCGCTGAAAGCTGCGTTGCGCGAAGATCCTGATGTAATTCTGGTGGGGGAAATGCGGGACTTGGAAACGATCGGTCTGGCAATTTCGGCAGCAGAAACGGGTCACATGGTGATGGGAACGCTGCACACTAATTCGGCGGCTGCCACGATTGATCGGATTTTGGACGTGTTCCCGCCGATTCAACAACCCCAGGTTCGCGCCCAGGTGTCTAACTCTTTGGTGGGAATTTGCAGCCAAAATTTGGTAATAAAAGTTGGGGGCGGCCGCTGCTGCGCTATGGAAATCATGGTGAACACTCCAGCTATGGCTAACTTGATCCGGGAGGGCAAAACTCCCATGATTTACTCCCAAATCCAAATGGGGGCAAAATTGGGCATGAGGACGATGGAAATGGCTCTCGCTGAACTTTACAAGAGCGGTAAAGTCACTTGGGAATCCGCAATGGCCAAGGCTTCTAAGGCTGACGAACTCGAACGCTTGATCGGCCCGGCACCTGTTGGTGGCCCTAAGGTAGGAGCTCATTAATTCAGTCAGCAGTCATTAGTTAGGAACCCCTAGAAAGAACTGATGACTGATGAGTGATGAGTCATAACTTTTAATAAATTTTCAGAGGTGAGCTGTGGCTACCAACGTTATCCGCGAAAAACCGAAAGGTGGCTTTGATTTCAGTAAGATTCAGGAGCAAATCGAGTATAACCTTACCAGTCTTACTGTTAAGGATATGGCTATTTTTGCTCGTCAGTTTGCAGCTATGTTTAATGCAGGGGTGGCGATCGTTCGATGCCTTTCCGTGCTGCACGAGCAGTGTTCTAATGCTAAGCTGAAGCGAGCGCTCAGGAGCATGAATGCTGACGTGCAGGAGGGGATAAACTTGGCAGAGGCGATGGCTAAGTTTCCTGATGTTTTTGACCAACTGTTTATCAGTATGGTTGCGGCAGGAGAAGTCGGGGGGGTGCTAGATGAAACCCTAGACCGTCTGGCCGTGATGATGGAAAAAAATCACAAGACGGAGGCTGAAATTAATTCGGCGATGTCTTATCCGAAGACTGTGTTTGGCATCGCGATCGTGATTTTTTTCGCAATGACAATATTCTTGCTACCAACTTTCGCTAAAATCTTTAAGGATATTGGTGCAGATTTGCCGGCTTTTACGGTGTTTATGTTGGCAATTAGTGCATTTTGTACGGCTTGGCCTCCCATTCAACAGGTGACAGTTATTGGGGTAATTATAGCGCTCAAAATTGCCTTCGATATGTATTACAAAACTCCAATAGGCCACCTACAAATTGATAGGATTGCCATGAAGTTGCCGATTTTTGGAGATTTGATCGAAAAATCGGCAGTGGCTCGGTTTTGCGTGATATTTGGGTCGCTGACGCGATCGGGCGTGCCGATTCTCAATTCTTTGGAAATTGTGCGAGATGTGGCTGGGAATCAGGCGATCTCTAATGCGATCGAATATGCGAGACAGGAAATTCAAAGCGGTGGCATGATCAGTATTGCTTTGCAAGAACAAGCTGTTTTTCCGTCTTTGGCTATTCAAATGATGGCAATTGGCGAGGAGACAGGGGAACTTGACAAGATGCTGATGAAAGTTGGCGCTTTCTACGAAACAGAAGTGGAAGAAGCAGTAAAAGGACTTACCAGTATGCTAGAACCTCTGATGATTGTGGTCGTCGGTGGTATCGTAGGTTCGATTTTGCTGTCGATGTATCTGCCGATGTTCGCAGTGTTCCAGAAGCTGTAAAAAAGGCTAATTAGTTATTAGTTATTAGTTATTAGCAATTAACGCATAACCAATGACTATTTCAATCGTTCCCAGGCTCTGCCTGGGAAGATATTGGGAGGAGGCATAGCCTCGATTAAACGGAGAAAAAAATTTGGAGGCTCTGCCTCCAAATATTCATTGCCAGGGTCTTTCTGGTAACGAGAAGCACTAAATTAGCAATTAGCAGCAATTAATAATTACTTATTCTTTGATTTAAAAATGTCTGTTAAACAATCACATTACGAGGCCTTACTAGCAGAGTACAGCGAATCTTCTGCCGCGATCGCCCTGCTGAAAAAATATCGGGTTTACATGGAAATGATTCCGAGTATCCGCCGCGCCCATGATAGTTTAATTACCATTCCTTTGCCAATTGCGCGCTTGCGGGACGGAGTTTCGTATGCGGGAAGCGGCGGCACTAGTATATCGCCCGGACAGGCAGTTTGTTTGCCCTGCGATTTGGCGATTTTGATGTGCGATCCTGAATGGAAAGTTAAAATTGGAGTGGAAATTTTAATTTTCATTCATCGTCCGGGCGAAGAGTTTTCTGAGTTGCTAGGCCGCTGGCGGCAGTCTCAGGTTTGGCTGGATAAAGGTTACGAATGGCTGATGCCGCACCGCTACAGACATATTTACAGCGATGAAGCTGAGGCTGTTCATCCGCTATTTGTTTTGTTTGATGAAACGCCTGAACTGATTCAACGGGGTTTGATGGCGGCTGGTTTGCCGTTTGTGTTGGAAAGTTTCGAGTCGGGGAGTGAGGAAGTAGAGGAGGAAGAGTTTCTGGGTAGCGGGGAACTGGGAAGTATTGGTGAAGAGAGTTTTGATTTGTAGGGTTGGGTGGGATCGCCTATAGCCATCCTATTGCTTGATGTAAAGTAGATTTTTTTCAACGAACCGCAGAGGGCGCAGAGAAAGAAAAAAGAGATAAATATTGATGTTTGCCAATCCTAAATCGGGTTGTTATATGCAATATTCAAAGATATTTTGGGTGGGAAAGGAATGTTTATACTCCACAGGTAGATCGCATTTCAAACAATCGAATTAATCTATTGCTTTGTCATTTGTGACCAGCCAAAAAACGGATACAAGCCCCCGATGTCGTGGAGAGATAAAAATTTGAGATGAAAGTTCAAGCTCCCAGATTCATGGAGTAAATCTCAAATCTCCCATCTCAAATCTCAAATCGAATGACCCCTCTAGCTGGGTTGCAAACCTTGGCTTTTATGCTGGTTGCGTTGCCTAATGTAAAGGTGTGGGTTAAGATTTTGCCCTCGAATGAATGTGCGATCCGTAATTTGGACGTTGGTGCTCAGGGATTTTTTGGAATTGCGGGTATGGACGACGCCGCCGAGTGTGACTCGATCGCGATCGCAAATTCCCGCCACTTCCAACATGATATCATCGGCGTGTTCCATATTTTTTAGCTTCAATAAACCGCCGGTGCTATCTAACAGTGCTTCCACTTCTGTATCAGTCATCGCTTGGGCTTTTGGTACGTCATTCACGGGGCTTTCTTGAGAGCGGACAATTTTTTATCCCACATTCCGCAGATGTGTGTGGAAATTTTTTATCAGTTGTGAAAAGTTGGAGTCAAAAAGTTTTTCCGTTTAACTTATGCGGTTTTAAC
>NZ_SRRZ01000113.1 GCF_013179805.1 Microcoleus asticus IPMA8
TATTAAGGGCTTTTATCATCCATCGACGACGAGAAAAAATCGACGATGCCAGACTCAATCGATATCGAGAAAATTTACAGGAAAGATTAACGGGGATTTTGAATGTAGCGCCACACCATCCGGATGGTATCCGGTTACGAAAACGCTATGGTGGGCTAATTGACAATTTATTTCTATTTCTGAAAGATGCGACAATTCCACCCACGAATAATAGTAGTGAACAGGCGATTCGGATGAGTGTAATATTTCACCGTGTGACTAATGGCTTCCGTTCGGAATGGGGGCGAGATTTGTTTGCTGCTGTTCGTTCAGTTGTTAATACTGGCAAGCGTCAGGGCTTGACGGCTTATCAATCTATTCAACAAGCTCTCTCTACTGATCGCTCCCTTTTTTGCCCTAGTTGAGCAATTACAATAATTTATTATGACTCTTCACCCACGCGACTGGTCATTGATTCCAGAAATGACCGCCTCCGTAGCACGAACCTCCTTTCCCAAAGGAAATCCATATATGAAAATGCGCGACGAACTCGGAGTGTTGTACCAAGATACTGACTTTGTTACCTTGTTTCGAGCCGACTGCGGTCAAAGTGCGTTATCACCTGGACAATTAGCATTAATCAGTGTGATGCAATTTGCCGAGGGATTGACTGACCGACAAGCAGCAGAAGCGGTCAGAAGTCGTATAGATTGGAAGTATGCTTTGGGACTAGAAATTACTGATAGCCGTGCGTGATTATTCCGTTTTAAGTGAATGGAGAAGTCGATTAATTGCTGCGGGACGTGAAAGTCAATTACTCGATAAAATGCTTGTACATTTTATCGCTCGGGGATGGCTCAAAGCTAGAGGTAAAGCCAGAACTGACTCAACTCATGTCATCGGAGCCATCCGCAAAATGAACCGTCTCGAATGCGTTGGAGAAACTTTGCGTCATGCCTTAGATCAGCTAGCCACCGTGGCGGATGAATGGTTATTAAGGCGTTGCATAATAGAGGGATGAATTGAGGTCAAATTCCACGCAATGTCCTGAATGCAACTCGACGCACATCCGTAAAAATGGGCAACGACGCGGTAAACACTCATCACATATGTGTGGCTTGCGGTCGCCAATTCATAGACCGTTATGAACCAGCCTTTAGGCTACAGCGAGGAGGTCAGGCGTGAGTGCCTCAAAATGTATGTCAATGGCATGGGGTTCCGTGGTATCCAACGGGTGAAGGATGTGCGCCATACCACTGTGATTTGCTGGGTAAAACAGGTGGGGCAAAATCTGCCCGATGCTTATTCTCCAGAGACCACACCGCAGGTCGGTGAACTTGACGAATTGGAAACCTTTGTCGGCTCAAAAAAAACCAGATCTGGCTGTCGACAGCAGTAAACCATTTCAGGGTAGGGATTCTTGGCCTTGTGTTGGGCGACCGAGCGTGGGGAGACATTCAAACCGTTATGGGCCATTGTGGGAGCATGGAGATGCTACTTTTACGTCACTGATGGTTGGAGTGTTTACCCAGGCTTCATCCCTGCCGGAGACCAGATTGTGAGCAAAACGTATATGACACGGGTAGAGGGAGAGAACACGGGCGTTGCGACACTATCTCGCAAGGCTGCATCGTAAGAGTTTGTGCTATTCACGCGTTAGAGGAAATGCTGAGGCACTCAGTTCGGTTGCTACTGCACTACCTAAAATTTAGAGATGTGCCTGTTCCCACCTAATTCATCCCGCTATTCAGCAACGCCGGAATTTTTTCCCACGCTAAGTTTTCTAGTTTTAGTTTCTACTGTTCGTCAAAATAAGTAGACAACATCTATAATTCTTGGAAGAGCATATATATTGGAGGCGTTATCTGTAGTCGGCATTTAAAGAATTGGTATAAGGCGCAGTTAGTCTAAACTTCAGTAAGTACGATAAGTAAGTATTTAACAATCTTTCATCTATAGGTGGACAGCTAATGCAGCTACCAACTAAACCATCGATCGCCTTCTGAGAATCAAAGCAAATACTTATACTTCTGACTGTCTGTAAAGATACGGCTTCATCAGCGAAAAGGCTGATCAGTGGATGCAAAGCATTTTCTGTTGAATTTTCAACCGATTTTAATAACTCAAAGTTCCACTGTTTATAAGGAATGCGTTCGAGTGAGTAGCCAAGAGAGCGAATGAAATCGAAAAGCTGATTCCAAGGAATGGGGTGAGGGTTAACTAAATGGAAAGCTTTCCCGACCAATTCTTTTTGTTTGGATAAATGAACGATCGCTTGGCTAACATAATCCACAGGAGTCATGTCCACCATAATATCTAAATCAGGTGTTTTTCCCATTTGAATGCAGCCTTTAAGCATTCTGCGGAGCAGATCGGCAGTATTGCAAATACCCGTTTGGCTGTCTCCTGAGATAAATCCCGGTCTATAAATATAAACGGGTAGCCCTCTAGAATAGGCAGTCATAACTAATTTTTCAGCTACCCATTTACTTTGATCGTAACCTTCACAAAGACTTTCACTATCAGGTAGTTCGTCTTGTTCTCGAACTACTGTATTTTGCTCGTAAGTATCCGAAGAAAATACGCCAATGGTAGAAACGAAATGCACTGGTTTTACTTTGATAATGCAGGCTAATCTCAAAACTTCCTGCGTACTGAGAACGTTTACCGCTTTTAATGCAGAGTATGGATAAACCAGATTTGTTGATGCACCATTGTGATAAATTACATCTAATTTGCTTGCCAGTGTGCGAAATTCATGTGATGTAAGTCCTAAAAATGGTTGAGATAAATCTCCTAAAACTGGGATGATGCGGTTGCTGATAGGTTGGTTATAAAGTAAATAGCGTTCTAGACTTTTTTGGATTTTTTCGATGCCTTGTTCGAGGTTGGATGCTCTTACCAGGCAATAAATATTTGCCTGCGTTTTCTTTAGTAAATCATTAAGTAAGTGAGTACCGAGAAATCCAGTTGCTCCTGTTAATAAGATATGGGATGGTTCTTTATCCCATTCAAAATTAATATTTTCAGGAGAGATGCTAGGATCTAAGATTGCTTCCGCATTTAGATCGATACTTTTTTCTTTCGCTGATGTAGTAGTGGAATCTGTCTGACTAGCAAGAGCGATCGCATCCGCAGTTCCTGCAATTGTCGGCACTTCTAAGAATTGTCGCAGCGATACTTCTACCTGAAAAGCATCTCTCACTTTAAACATTAGGTGAGTAACTTTTAAAGAATGCCCGCCCAAATCGAAAAAGCGATCGTAAATGCCAACTCGATCGATACCGAGAATCTTTTTCCAGATTTCAGCTAACTTTTCTTCCACAGGAGTACGAGGCGCAATGAATGCTGTTTCTAGTTCTTCTCGATTTCCTTCTGGCGCTGGTAAGATTCGCCGATTTACTTTTCCAGAAGGAGTTAAAGGCAGTGTTTCTAAAAATAGAAAAGCATTAGGAATCATGTATTCAGGCAACTTTTCTTGCAAAAAGTGCCGCAGTTCGTTGGCAGAAGGTGCTAACTCTTTCGAGGCAACTACATAAGCAACTAAACGCTTGTCGCCTGGTATATCTTCCCTAACAATAACAACAGCTTCTGCTATGTTTTGGTGTTGTGCCAAAGCAGTTTCGATCTCTCCTAACTCAATCCGAAATCCGCGAATTTTTACTTGGTCGTCAATTCGACCCATATACTCGATGTTACCATCTGGTAAATAGCGGGCTAGATCGCCAGTTTTGTACAGTTTTGAGTTTTGAGTTTTGAGTTTTGAGTTTTCTTTTAATTCAGAACTCAAAACTAATAACTCATCACTATTTAAGAATGGGTTTTCAATAAACCGTTGGGATGTTAAATCTGGTCGGTTGATATAACCATTGGCTAAACTAACACCGCCGATGTAAAGTTCTCCGGGAATACCAATTGGTACGGGTTGTAATTGTGAATCGAGGATGTGGATTTTGGCGTTGGCAATAGGACGACCGATAGAGGGCAATTTAGGCCAATTTTCAGGTGAACCCGTGAGAGTAAATGCCGTTACAACATGACTTTCAGAAGGGCCATATTGATTGTGCAAAGTGCAATCTTTTAGCTGACTAAACCAATTGACTATCGCTCTACTAATTTGCAACTGTTCGCCAGCAGTAATAATTTCTTGCAAACTATTAGGTACGGTTCCTTGCTCTTCAGCAACCTCAGCTAGATGCTGAAGGGCAATAAAAGGAAGAAATAAACGTTCGATCGCTTCATCTTGGAGAAGTTGCAATAAAGCTACTGCATCTTTCCGAATCATGTCTGAAATTAACACCAAAGTGCCGCCAGAAAACCAACTGGTAAAACACTCCTGAAAAGAAACATCGAAACTGATGGGGGCAAATTGGAGAGTTTTAGTAGCAGGAAAAGCAAAATTTTGTAATTGCCAATCGATCAGATTCACCAGGGGACTGTGACTCATTGCCACCCCTTTAGGTTTGCCTGTAGAACCTGATGTATAGATAACGTAAGCTAAATGGTCGGGTAATACGGCTGTGGTGGGGTTATCTTGCGGGCGTTGGGCGATCGATTTCCAGCCCCGATCTAAACAAATCGCTGGTATCCCATACTCTAACAGTGGCGGCAATAAACTTGCCTGAGTTAGCACTACTGGAACTCCGGCATTTTCCAGCATATAAGCTATCCGTTCTTGCGGATAAGCCGGGTCGAGAGGTAAGTAAGCTGCACCTGCTTTTAGGATGCCCAAAAGTCCGATCGCCATTTCCAGCGATCGTTCTACGCAGATACCAACTACCGTATCTGGTACAACTCCTAGCGATCGTAAATGATGCGCTAATTGATTTGCCCTTTGATTCAACTCCTGATAGGTAAGTTGTTGCCCTTCAAATATTACTGCTACCGCATGGGGATTTTGTTCTACTCGATCTTCAAATAACTGGTGAATGCACTTATTTTGGGAATAATGTGCCTCGGTAGCATTCCAATTTATCAACTGTTTTTGTTCGCCAATTGTTAACAAAGACAACTTCGAGATAGACTGCTCTGGATTGGCAACAATACTTTCTAGTAAAGTGAGAAAATGCCCAACCATTTGGGAAATAGTAGTGGCATCAAATAAATCGGTATCGTACTCAAAACGACCGACAATTCCTTGCGGTGTTTCTTCTAATTGAAGAAACAAATCACATTTTGACGTACCGATATGAATGTCCATCTGGTTGACTTGCCAATCCTTAGAATCCAAGGTAGCAATTGGTGGTTCCAAAATAAATAACACTTGAAATAATGGATTCTGACCCAGCTTTCTTTCTGGTTGAAGTTCTTCCACTACCTTCTCGAATGGCAACTCTTGGTTAACATAAGCTCCTAAAGCTACTTCTCTTTCTCTGGAAAGTAACTGTCTGAAACTGGGAAAACCAGAAAGGTCAGTACGCAGGATCAGCGTATTGAGGAAGTACCCAATTAATCCTTCAATTTCCGGTCGGTTTCGCCCACCAGTAACAGTGGCGACGGGAATATCTTCTTGTCCCGAATAGCGGTAGAGCAAAATTTTGAATACCGCCATTAATGTCATAAATAAAGTGACATTTTCCTGACGGGACAGAGCTTTTAAAGCCTCAGTTAAACTCTTGGAAAGTGCCAGAGTTTGCATTGCACCTCGAAACCTTTGAACTGGCGGTCTTGGACGATCGGTGGGCAAATTTAGCGGAGGCAAATCTGCTAATTGCTGTTTCCAGTAAGCTAGCTGTGGCTTCAGTAATTCTACTTGTAGTTGTTGCCGCTGCCAGTAGGCAAAATCGGCATACTGAACGGTTAATTGTGGCAGAGATGAGGGTTGGCAATCGCAAATAGCTTCGTAGAGTGTCACCAGTTCGGGAAATAGCACGCTGTATAGAGAAACAGCATCTAAAATAATGTGATGTACGGTTATATATAGTCTGTAATCCGTCTCGCTGATTTGAATTAGCGTAGCTCGTAGCAACAAATCAGAGGTAAGATTAAAAGGTTGCCGTGCCTTTTCTTTTACAAACCGCAAAGCTTCCGTTTCGCGATCGCTTTCTGACGCTATTTCTTGAAAATTAATTAATGGCAGAGGTAAATAGCAACTTGGCTGAACGATCCGAATTGGTTGCCCATCGAAAACAGAAAAGTTGGTTCGCAGAATTTCGTGGCGATCGATAATTTGGTTGAAACTTTGTTCTAAAGCTAATCGATCGATCGAACTCGGTAAGTAAATTGTAAAGTGTTCGTTATAAAAAGGATTACCCGGTTCCACTTGTGCCAACAACCACATCTGTTGCTCGCCAAAAGAGAGAGGCAAATTCTGGTCGCGGTCAATCACTTTGATTGGAGAAAGTGGCAACCTTGAGTTTGTTTGAAGTTCTGTTTCTATTTGCTGGGCTAATTCGGCTATTGTGGGTGCTTCAAACAAAGAACGCAGAGACAATTCTATTTCAAGCGTATTTCGGATGCGAGAGATAACTTGAGCAGCTAGTAACGAGTGTCCTCCGCATTCCCAAAAGTTGTCATGAATTCCAACTCGATCTAAACCTAAAATTTCCGCCCAAATTCTTCCTAGCACTTCTTCAACCGGAGTACGAGGAGGAACAAAAGGCATTAACTCAAGCTCTGGTTCCTGTTCCAAAACATCTGATTTATAGACAATATCGGTTACAGTTTCAATATTGCTATTTGACAGTTCATTTGTGATTGGTCTCGGTGAAGGTAGCGCTTGACGATCCAGTTTGCCGTTGGGAGTTAGCGGCAATTCTTTCAGGACAACAAAGTTAGAAGGCACCATATATTCGGGCAACTTCTGTTTTAAGAAGTTACGGAGAGTACGGGTAACACTGCGTTGCAAAACTTTCAAAAGTTTCTGTTTTTCTAGGAGATAATCTAAGCTTTGTTGGATTATAATTTGCTGTGTTGGCGTTAGCTCGAACTGAATCCCAGTTTGCTGTTCTTCTTGCCATACTACTTTACCTTCTACCCACAAAAATTGAGAATTTTCTGGTAGCTGTAGGTGCAAGCGGACGCTACTACCTCGCTCTAAAATTTCTGTCATTCCTACTAAGCTAATACCACCTATTGAAATGTCCTCGGTGGTTACTTCTATAGTACGATTACCATCAAATCCAACCAAGCAAGGACTTTGATAAGGTATCCGTTCCGGGATGAGATTAGAGACGATGTAGGCGACTAAACGCTTGTCACCCGGTACGTCTTCGCGTGCGATCGCAACGGCTTCCCGCACGTCAGGATGTTGTCGCAGTGATGCTTCAATTTCTGCTAATTCAATCCGAAAGCCGCGAATTTTTACTTGATGATCGATCCGCCCTACAAATTCAATATTACCGTCTGGTAAGTAACGAGCCAAATCACCAGTTTTGTAGAGGCGCGAACCTGGTTCATTGCTAAATGGGTTGACAATGAATTTTTCAGCAGTCAAATTAGGACGGTTTAAGTACCCTCTGGCTAAACCAATACCACCGATATAAATTTCGGCTGTTTCTCCTGGTGAAACTGGCTGTATTTGCTCGTTTAGCAAATAAACTTCTGTGTTTTGAACTGGTTTACCGATCGGGGTATTTCTCTTGTTAGTTGTTTCGCGATCGACAGAATACAAAGTGGCACAAATCGTAGCTTCTGTAGGTCCGTAACCGTTTATAATTTGCAAGCCAGGATTTTTTTTACTAATTGACGCTAAAAGCTGTTCGTAAATCGGTTCTACTCCTACGAGTAATCTTTTTAGACAAGATTTGTTTGGTGCTTTTTGGACGCGATCGAAAAAAACATTTAACATAAAATGTGGAATATAAGCGCTACAAATCCTCTCGAAATACAGCCATTCAATGAATATCTTGGCATCAGCACGTATGTGCTCTGGAACTATATGTAACGCTCCTCCAGTTAATAAAGCCGAAAAGATTTCATAAACCGAAACATCAAAACTTAAGCTAGTCCATAAACTACAGGCATCTCCTACAGAGAGTGGCTGGCGGCGATCGAAATCTGCCAATAGATTAATCACGCCGAGATGGTTGCAACAAACTCCTTTCGGCTTTCCTGTAGAACCAGATGTGTAAAGTACGTAGGCTAGGTTTTCAGTATTTACTTCCGTATCAGGGTTTTCCTCACTCTCGCAACTAATTGTTTCCCAGTCGGTGTCGAGACAGATAACGCGGCTTTGATGTTTGGGGATAGACTCGACTAAGGATGCTTGAGTCAGCAGCAATAATACTTGGCTATCTTCTAGCATGAAGGCTAAGCGCTCTTGAGGATATGTTGGGTCGAGTGGCACATAAGCACCACCAGCTTTAAGAATTGCTAGAATAGCCACTACTATTTGTAGCGATCGCTCTAAACAAATACCTACTAACACCTCTGGTTTTACACCGCAATTCTGAAGATAGCGTGCTAGCTGGTTAGCTCGATAATTCAGATCTCGGTAAGTTAATTGTTGTCCTTCAAAAACCACCGCCACCGCATCCGGTGTACACTCCACTTGAGATTCAAAGATATGATGAATAACTCCACCTTTCAAACGATCGAACATTTGATGTTTCCTCTAAGTTATTATGCTAAGTGGCAGTTTTTGAGCGATTTGATTACTTAGAAGCTTTACTCTCAAGCTCCAATAAAAGCCTTTGCGTTTAGCAAAGAAGGTTGACAGGTTCCAGCTGTGTTTTAAGCTTAATGTTCTGTCCGCTTATTTGCTGCTTAATGGCTTCTAACTTAGAGTTCCCTATAAGCTGGAAAAAATAACAAATTTAGTAGAAGTAAAAAAAATATTTATAATTTTCGGTTTAACCCAATAAAATCTATCTTACGGGACTTGACTTTTGGCTATTTTTAGGTTTTATGGGAATATCGATAATGAACTCTGCACCTTGACCTGGTGCTGAAATGCACTGCACTTGTCCGCCATGTTTTTCAACCACAATTTGATAACTAATAGACAACCCCAAACCCGTTCCAGAACCAACGGGTTTGGTTGTGAAGAATGGGTCAAATAGTTTAGTAAGCACTTCTTCTGTTACGCCAGTTCCATTGTCAGCAATGCGTATTCTTATCCAATCGCAATTTATTACTTCAGTCACGATAATAATCGTGCTAGATTTTTCCTTAATTTGTGTTTGTGGCCGATGGCGATCTTCTAACGCATCGATCGCATTAGTAAGAATGTTCATAAATACTTGATTTAATTGACCTGGGTAACACTCTACTAATGGCAGTTTTGCATACTTTTTAATTACCTGAATTGCTGAACGATCGGCCTTTTTATTCAAACGGTTTTGCAAAATTAGCAGGGTACTTTCAATACCCTCATGTATATCTACTGATTTCATATCTGCTTCATCTAAACGGGAAAAATTTCTGAGTGACAAAACGATTTCGCCAATACGGGTTGCTCCCAGTTGCATTGAAGAAAATATTTTAGGTAAATCTTCCAGTAAGTATTCAAAATCGATTTCTTCGATATAATCTTGAATTTCCCGCTTAGGACTATGATTGCTGTGTTGGTAGAGATCAATTAAATGTAATAATTGTTCGCTATATTCCTTAGCGTGGTTTAAATTACCATAAATAAAGTTGACTGGATTATTTATTTCGTGAGCAACACCAGCAACTAATTGTCCCAAACTAGACATTTTTTCAGTTTGGATAAGTTGTGCTTGAGCTTGTCTTAGTTCATCCAAAGCTTTTTGTAATTTAATTGCTTGACGTTTTAATTTATCATTTTTTTCGCTTAGTTCAAATGTGCGTTCTTCCACCTTTTCTTCTAGCGTGCGGCTGTATTCTTCTAAATTTTTATAAAGCAAAGCATTTTCTAAAGAAATAACTATTTGTGTAGAAAGAATTTTAACGATTTCTAAACGAGCCGATGTAAATGCACCAACAGTTAAATTATTCTCCAAATAAATTATGCCAATAAGTTTATTTTGATTAATAACTGGAACACATAAAATGGATTTAACTTTAGCTTTAATGATATAGGAATCTTTGATAAATATTCCCTCTTGTGCGGCATTATTTAAAACAATATTCTCTTTAGTTCGGGCTACGTAATTTATTAAAGAAACAGGTAAATTTTGGCTATTATCTAGAGATGTCGATGACCACAAAGTTATTTTTTCTTGTTCTACAGTACCAGTCGCTTTGAGCGTTAAAATACCATCGGTTTCTAAAACAAGGCAGCTAGTTTGAGCGCCAGCATTTTCCATTAAAACTTTTAGTAATTTATCCAAAAACTTATCAAGTACAATTTCGCCAGCAAGAGCTTGCGATGCTTTGATAATAGTGGCTAAGTCTAAAATATCGGCTTTAGTTCCTAAGCTGGCAGAACTTGTCGTAACAGTTAGTTCTCGACTAGAAGTTTCGTTAGACGTTAAAGATAGTAATTGCGGGTATCGTAATTCCAAATCTTTAACTTTTGCTATTGCTCCCCAACGAACATAACAATAGTATGAATCTACTAAATATGTTTGAGCTATTTTTTCTCTTCCAAGACTGCGGTAAAATTCTGATGCTCTTTCATTTGCTATTGCTTCTTCGTGAATATAACCTTGTTTCTTTGCTCCTAGAATTGCCCGATCGTAATATTCCATTCCTGGTAATATATGCCCTAAAAACTTAGCTTTTTCTGCTTCGATTAAATAATATTTATGCTCGTAATTTCTAGGAGAACATAACGACCATTTTTTTAATTTAATTTGGTTTAATTCTACTTGTTGTAGGTTTATTTCTCGCTCGGATTCTTCCAAAAATGAACATCGTGCAAGTAAAATCATAGAATAGTAAAAATTTTGTTCTCCTGTATGTATTACACCAGCTAAATAACCAGAATATCGCTCCGCTAGCTTTGCATAACTAACTGCTTCTGCGTAGTTTTGAAGTAAATATAAAAATATTGATTTGGAAAAATAAGTAGAAAAAAGTAAAGCACCATTGTTTGATTCAGTAAAAATAGGTAGCATTGCTTCTTCATCAAATAAATTACCGATTGCTCTACATTCATTTTCGTTTTTATTTAATAACTTCAAAACTAACTGTCGCCAAATTATAATAGGTAAGCCAAAGTAATTTTGTTTTAAATTAATTAAAAGATTCGTATAAATAGTTTGTTTATCACATACATCATTTAGATACTCGCCTACAAAAAAAGGATAAACTGAAGTATAAGTAGCCGCGTAACTAGCATACTCTAAATCGCCACTCTCTAAACCATATTGAACGGTTTCTTGTAAAGGCTCTATGGTTTCTCTAGCATGGCTTACCCAATGTTTGATATGACCGTAGAATAATTCATATACTTTAGCTTTAACTTCTTTAGCATTGAGTTTTTTCACTAAATTTATTCCTAGTTGACCGAACTGATACCCAATTTCAATATTATCTATTGAAGTACAAAGGATCAGTCCATAAAAAGTATAGGCGAAAGCAGATAGTGATGAATTTCCATGTCTAATGCAAATATTGACCATCGTAAACACGATCGGCGGTAAAAGTGCTGGATTCATTACATAAGCAGGTGTTATCGCTTTAACTAATATTCGCATGGCTGCAAGTTTATCAGGGTCAGCCATTTCTGGTAGATTGCTTAAATTACCAATATCTAATTCTTCAGGCAATTTTTCAACTAAAGGTTCTCCTAGCATTTCCAGCACTAACAACGATGTGTCAAGTGCTGCTTGCATCTGATTGAGAGAAATATAAAATTGGATTTTTATTTCGTATGTTTTGACTTTTTCTAAAAACGAAGTAGCTTTTCTTAAAACAATATCACCAAGCGAAGTTGAATTTTCAAAATTGCCATTTAAATATTCTATTTCTACTGCTTCTATATACAGAGAAAAAGTTAATTTATAATTACTATGCCAGCTATCTTCCGCAAGTAATTCTAGCCCGAAATTTAAGTATCTCTGCGCGAGTTCATAAGCTGCTGCTGCCTTTGCTTTCCGCGCAGATAACAGATTTAATTCAGCTAGCTCTTGTTTGATTTTTTCACTGGTAATTAACTCTATAGCGATATTTAAGTGATTGACAATATCAAAAATTTTATCTTCTATTTCTGTTGTTTTAGTATTCTTTAGCAATAGTTGACCGACTTTTAAATGAATTTCTTTTTTTTGTTCTGCTGGAATCAAAAAATAAGCGGCTTGTTGAACGCGATCGTGCAAAAATTTATACTCAATATGAGGTAAACTACTTTGGTTTTCAATTTTTTCAACTAATGATGATGACGTATTTAAATCATCAGTCAAAGGAATTTTATAAGCACCGCTTAAAGGAAAAATAAAATCTTCTTGAAGTGCTTGCCAAAGCTCGTTTGCTGTAGATGATAAAGATTTTTCATTGACAATCGCTAAATCGTTTAATGTAAATGTATTACCAATACAGGCTGCCACTTTTAAAGCACTTTGCGTATAATTAGGCAGTTTTTGAATTTTGTTAACCATTAATTCAACAACATTATCCGTAATTTTAACTTCTTTAATCTTTTGAACATCCCACTGCCAACTACCAGCGTTTAGATCGAATGAAAGTAGGTTTTCTTGGTAGAAGGTTTTAATTATTTGAGTTACAAAAAATGGATTCCCAGCCGTTTTATTAAAGACTATTTTCGCTAGAGAAAAGGCTGTTTCTAATTCGCAGTGAAGCGTGTCTGCAATTAATTGATTAACTTGAACAGTATTTAAAGGTTGTATATCGATCTGATTTACCTTAACTCCAGCTTTTTTAATTTCATCCAAAAGAAACATCAATGGATGAGTTTCGTTAACTTCGTTATCTCGATAGGCTCCAATTAACAAAAAGTATTGACTATCTGATGACATCATTAGCAGTTGGAGTAATTTTAATGAAGCAGAATCAACCCACTGTAAATCATCTATGAAAAGAACTAGAGGATGTTTTTGAGTGGTAAAAACACCCAACAACTTTTGGAATACTAAATAAAATCTATTTTGTGATTCTCCAGGTTCTAATTGAGGAACAGGTGGTTGCAGCCCAATAATTAATTCCAACTCAGGAATGACGTCAATAATAACTCTGCCATTTGTACCCAAAGCTTTTAATAATTTATTTTGCCAAATTTCGACTTTTTCTTTACTTTCAGTTAATAGCTGTCGTATCAAGTGCTGAAAAGCTTGAATCATTGCAGCATAAGGAATACCGCGTTTAAATTGATCGCATTTTCCCGAAGTAAAATAACCCTTTCGCCGCACAATTTGTCGATCGATTTCACTAATTAAGGCTGTCTTGCCGATTCCTGAGTAACCGGAAACAAGTATCATCTCACTCTTACCTTGACGGGTTCTTTCAAAAGCAGCGTTTAGGGTAGCAATTTCTCCATCGCGACCGTAAAGCTTTTGGGGTATTTGAAATTTAGCAAAAACATCATGCTGACCGAGAATGAAATTTTCAATTCTTCCATTAGTTTGTAGTTGAGTTAAGCACGCTTCCAAATCTGCCTTAATTCCATAAGCGCTTTGATATCTATCTTCCGCAGTTTTGGCTAGTAATTTCATCACGATATCAGATATTACTTTCGGGATAGTTGGATCTACTTCATGGGGTAAAGCTGGTATTTTGGCAATATGACTGTGAACGAGTTCCATCGCATCTATAGTTGGAAATGGCAACTGTCTAGTCAGCATTTCATAAAATGTGACACCCAAAGAATAAAAGTCAGTACGATAATCAATCGCCCGATTCATCCTACCCGTTTGCTCTGGGGACATATAGGCCAAAGTTCCTTCTAATAGATCGGGATTGCTGACCAGATATTTTTCTTGCGTAAGAAGTGATGCAATTGAAAAATCTGCGATCTTTACTTTTAATGTTCCATCATTAATAATGATGTTATCTGGCTTGATATCTTTGTGTATAATATTTAATTTATGTACTTCTTCTAAAGCTTTAGTTAATCCAATTGATATTTGCAAAAATACAAATAAATCTATACATTTACCAGACTGAATAAGTTTTTTCAGTGAATTTCCACCAAAATCTTCTAAAACTATAGCTATATAATTGTTAGATTTTTCTAGGCTATAAGCTTTGATAATGCCTTCTGAATCTAAGTCTTTCATCAATTCATACTGATGTTTAAATACATAAATGTCTTGACTGGAAGGATATGCCTTTTTAAGAACTTTAATAATAACAATTTGACGATCTCGAATTCTCCGCGCTTTATAAACCAGAGTTATTAAACTATCGTGAATTTTTTCTAAGTATTCATAACCTGCAATAATAAACATGGCTTTTTCCTGGTTGTTAGCAGAAAGTTTATAATTTTTATAATCGTAATTGATTTATCTTAGTTTTGCCTCAGTAATTTTACGGTTTCGATCCTAGAACTTAAATATAATTTAACGTGAGTTCGATGGAGTGCGATCGCTTGGTTGACATAGTGGATGGGTGGACGATCGCTTCATTGACAGGCTCTGCGAGAGTGGGCGATCGCTTCATTTGTGCTGGCATCAAATCTCAAATGTTGAGTAAATTAATAATAAGTTAAAACTGTTAAAATGTAGTGGATTTGAGTTGAGAACTTTTAAAACTGTGAAATCCGATCTTTGCTTTTTTGGCATTTTCCTAAAGATATAGCACTTCTTCAATTGGATAATAGTTCTTAACGAGCCACTTTGCTCTCCAACACTCAGCCAGAAGAAGCTGGATTTTTCTGGCTTTGTACCATTCCTCTATCTGAACTGGTGTCTGAGCTTGCTTTAGGAGGTCATAGCTGGGCAAGCTGGCTATAAGTTGGGCAATTTGCTCGCCTATTTCAGGGTTTTTTCGATTCATTAGGTAACTGGGAGTAAAGTGGGAAAAACAGGGCAAAAGTAGCTCCGGTCGTTTACTGCCCAATTGTAATCCCTAATTTCAGAGCCGGATTATTTGCCCACCGCTGCGCTACGTGAGTATAAATAGAGGTCGTCTTGGGGTCTTTATGCCCCAACAAGTCCTGCACTTACCGCAGTTTTGCCCCAGCTCGCAGCGCCAGCGTTCCCGCCGTATGTCTCAAACTGTGGGTCGATATCGTGCGCCCCGGCGTGTGTTTGAGCCCTGCTTCCTTTAAATATAGAGGAAACTATAGCACCTAGCTGGTATCGCTTGCTCTCTGTGTAAGAGAGGAATAAAAAGATTCCTAGCATAACAAAAAAGTAAATAACGTGAGTTCGGGATAAGGAGTTGGGCCGTGAAAAGGGCAAACCCGATAGGCTGAAAATGCTAAAATCTCGCCCAGTTTGCCTTCATGCTTAGTCTAGAACAACTCTTTTGCTCCGTCGATGATTTTTGCCAAGGCTTTGAAGCGCAATGGCAGCAGCAACTTTTAGGCTGTGGACTCAAGCTGAGGAATCGACCTGGCAGCTTGACGAAAGAGCGAAATCATGACGATTCTGATTGCATTCCACCAATCGTGTGACCGCAATTTCAAAACCTATTATCAACAGAAGGTGCAGACTGAGTGGGCGGATGCGTTTCCACCAGGGGTGAGCTATCACCGCTTCATCGAATGGCTTCCTGGAACGTTAGTGCCAATGTGCGCCTACTTGCGCTCGTGTTTTGGCAAGTGTAGCGGCATCAGTTTTATGGATTCTACCTGTATCAAAGTCTGTCACAACCGCCGCATCTCTCAACACAAAGTGTTTGCGGATTTAGGATCACGTGGCAAAACCTCGGTTGATTGGTTCTTTGGCTTCTTGCTGCATCTGGTGGTCAATGACGCCCGGCGAGTTGCTCAAGATCGTATTGACTCCGGGGAATACCGATGACCGCACTCCGGTGCCTTGATTATTGCAACAGTTGTTTGGCAAGGTGTTTGCAGACCTGGGCTACATCTGGCAAAAATTGGCAAAACAATTGTTCAAAACCGCAGGCATTCAACTAATCACCAAGCTCAAGCGCAACATGAAACAGCGCTTGATGCCCCTCAATGACCGGTTGATGCGGGAGCAAGTGCGCCCGAGATCGAAACCATTATCGATCAGTTTAAGAACATCTCTCAAATCGAGGATTCGCGTCATCGTCCTCCGGTCAATTACTTTGTCAACATTTTGGGTGGGTTGATTGCCTATTGCCATCAGCCAAAGAAGCCGTCGATTGCGATCGACCACAATCTGTTGCCTCCGGCTTAACCCAAACTCACGTTAGTTAGTCTTGAAATATCGGCAATTTAATCATTGTTGAAGAGCGTTGCAGCACGCAACATAGCAACAGCCCCTTCCTCCTCCAAAGGCCGCGAAAAAAAGTAGCCTTGATAGGAATTACATCCCAAAAAACGGAGTATAATTAGTTGCTCTTGCGTCTCCACGCCTTCTGCCGTTGCCTCTAATTCCAAAGAACTCGCCAGATTTAAAATCGCCTCCAGCAAAGTCAAATTTTTCCCTCCTTCCTCCAGGGAACAAACAAAAGAACGGTCAATTTTGAGAGTATCAATCGGCAGCAATTGTAAGTAAGATAAATTTGAATAGCCCGTGCCAAAATCATCCAAACAAATCTTAATTTGCCGCGCTTTCAATAGCTCTAGTACCTCAGCAGCCTCCTCAGCATTCTCCATTAAAACACTTTCGGTAATCTCTAACTTCAAAAATTTGCCTTTCAAATTATGCACTTGCAGGAGTGAGTCTAACAGCGGTAATAAATTAGGAGCAAATAGCTGAATACCAGATAAATTAACACTCATATTCAAAGACAAATAGTCAGGGAATTGCAACTGCCATTTACTTAAACAAGCCACTGCTTCCGACAGTACCCACTCCCCTAATGCTACAATCAAACCCGTTCTTTCCGCCACCGGAATAAACTCGCTCGGAGAAACCAACCCGCGTGAAGGATGCCGCCATCTTACCAAGGCTTCAAACCCTACTATTTGACCCGTTGCAAAAGATACAATCGGTTGATAATTAAGGTAAAACTGTTGCAAATTAATTGCATTTTGCAAGTCAGTTTCTAACTGGAGTTGCTCTAAAGCTCGCGATTGCATATCAACATTAAATACAACAGCGCTACCAGCACCCCGAATAAAAGCCTCATGTCTAGCCGCATCAGCCGCCCGCAGCAAATCTTCCGGCTCTTCTGTGCCAATTGCACCTAAAGCGATGCCAATACTAACACTAGAAAAAACCGCAGTTCCATTCAAATTAGATGGCAGTTCTAATGCTTGGCGAATGCGTTCTGCTGTATCTAAAGCTAACTGAGAATTAGTAATATCTGCCAGCCAAATCGCAAACTCATCTTCTCCCACTTTTGCTATAAGATTCGTATTCAGAGCGCAAGCCTCTAACCGCCGCGCTACTTCTACTAGCAACTGCTCTCCTCTAGAATGACCTAAGCTATATTTAACAATTTGATAGCGGTTAAGAGCCAGAAATAAAATTGCTTCTAAATGACCAGATTCTATGATAGTATTCATGCCACTACGCATCTCCTTTAAGAGCAAATTACGGTTAGGCAAACCCGTCAGCTCGTCGTAAAATGCTTGGTAGCGAATTTGTTCATTTGCTGTAGTAAGTTGCTGCTCTTTTTCCCTAGCAAGTCGCACAGACTCTAAAGTTTTATTAATTGTAATTTTTAAGTCATCAAAATCAATCGGCTTCGTTAAAAAATCAAAAGCACCCCGATTCATAGCTGTCCTAATATTTGGCATATCCCCGTAAGCTGAAATCACTACAGCTTTGAGCGTTGGGTCAATAGCTGGCAGATTCTGTAGCAAAGTTAAACCGTCCATTTCGGGCATACTAATATCAGTTAGCACCAAGTCAAAAGAGCCATCCGCTTGCAGTTTATTTAAAGCTTGGACTCCATTAATTGCAAAATCAAACTCAAATTCATGAGTGCTGATTTGATGCCGAAATAGCTGAAGGATTACATATTCTAAAAGTGGTTCGTCATCAATTACTAAGATTTTAGCTGTCATGGAATTGGTCTTGTTAGCAAGAAACCAGGAGTTTAATTCTCTTGTAGGGGCAATCCCCCTGTGGTTGCCTCCCTGTGGTTGCACCGTAAGTAAGTTTGGGGCAGGCATGGAAGCACTGTTCCTACAGCAAATTTATCATTTTACGACTTATGCTCCTAGATCTGGTTTCTCTGGCAAATTGAAAACTCTCACTAGATACCTACGAAGAAACCCGGTTTCTAGCCTAGACGTGCGTAAATCTTGATTTTATCAGTTCCCAGCCTTTAAGTGGGAATTTCAATAATAAATTCAGTTCCCTCTCCAGGTGCAGAGTTACAACTGAGCCACCCCCCGTGTTTTTCTTCAACAATAGACCGTGAAATTGACAAACCCAATCCCGTCCCTTTACCCACAGATTTTGTAGTAAATAAGTGGTTAAATACCCGCTGTTTCACTTCTTCTGTCATTCCCATCCCATTGTCAGCAATAGAAATTATAACATGAGAAGTTGAACTATCGTTGATAATTTTTTCGCTCTCATCGCTAAGGAAAGTGCGAATCGTAATTATATTAGGATTGGCCTTAATTTCCTCGCGGCTCCGCTCTGCATTCCACTCTTCCAATGCGTCAATGGCATTAGCAATGATATTTAAAAACACCTGGTTTAACTGTCCGGGGTAACTCTCTAATGGGGGGAAGCTTCCGTAGTCTTTTATCACTTGAATTTCTGGTTTACCGTCAGCCGCTTTGAGCCGATGTCTCAAAATTAATAGGCTACTATCAATTCCTTCATGGATATTGAAACGAACTTTAGATGTACTATCTGCCCGAGAAAAAGTTCTCAGAGAAATGCTTATTCCCCGAATGCGCTCAGTTCCTTCTTTCATAGAATTGAGCAATTGTGGCAAGTCTTCTAAGATAAAAGGGAGGTCAAGAGCTTCTATTTTAGCTTGAACTTCTGGGTTATTTAGGAAGCAATTTTGTTGATAAATGTTGAGGGCAGTTATCAATTCTTGAAAGTAGCTTTCTGCGTGTTCAACGTTTCCTAAAATGAAGCTGATGGGATTATTGATTTCGTGGGCAACTCCGGCAACTAACTGGCCGACGGAAGCCATTTTTTCGTTTTGAATGAGTTGGGTTTGCACCTGTTGGAGTTCTATTAAATTTTGTCTGACTTGTTTGACAGTCTCTAAGGCTCGTTGGATAGTAATCTCCATATCCTGAAAATCAATAGGTTTTGTCAAAAAGTCAAAAGCTCCCCGGTTCATGGCAGTTCTAATGTTTTGCATATCTCCATAGGCGGAGATGACCACTGTTTTTAATGTATTGTCGATTGTTGAGAGTTTTTCTAGTAAAGTTAACCCGTCCATTTCGGGCATATTAATATCTGTTAGCACTAAATCGAATGGTGGAGATTCTGCAATTTTTTCTAAGGCTTCTCTGCCATTGTGAGCAAAGACAAATTCAATTTCTTTGACCCGAATTTTTTGCCGGAATTTTTGTTGAATGACGTACTCTAAAAGTTGTTCATCATCGACGACTAGGATTTTGGCTGTCATGGGGAGCTATCCTGTATCCTATGGTAGAAATAACTAGGATCATTAGCTTAATATAGCGCGTTATTTAAAATTTGTAAAGGATTAAATTTATTAATGAGGATGTAGTCAGGAAGAAGGAAGAATACTTATGTAATCAGCTTTTTATTCATCCGTATTTTACGTTTAATTAAGTGGATATACTTAAGATTCACTGTATAATTTTAACCCGTAAAGGTGGGTTTGGTTTGTGTAGAAGCGGTTTCAACCTTCGAGTAAAGTTACTAATGTAATGTTTTAACGCCTCTATCGTGCGCCAAAGATATTTAAGTTTTGGGCAAAGTAATGATAAATTCGGTGTAATTTTCGGGTTCTGTTTGCACTTCCAAATTGCCTCGGTGTTGTCCAACAATGATATCGTGAGTGATGGATAAACCTAAACCCGTTCCCTGTCCGGGAGGCTTGGTAGTGAAGAAAGGAAGGAATATTTTTTGTTGATTTTCTTTAGGAATGCCGATGCCGTTGTCACGAATGCGGATTTCTATTGTTGTGCCTAGATTTTTAGTGGTAATAGAAACAGTAGGATTGAAATATGCGGTCATTTTAAATTGTTTAACATGGGAGGCATAGCAAGCATTATCGATGATGTTAATTAAGGCGCGACTGAGGTCAGAAAAAGCGACATCTACTTCTTCAATTGATTTGTCACAGTCAGTTTCAATGGTAAGGTTGAAGGTTTTATCTTTGGCACGAATGCTGTGGTAAGCTAATTGTAGGGCTTGAGCGACGAGGGCGTTGATGTCGGTTTTTTGGCGGTTACCGCCGTCGCTGCGAGCGTGCATTAGCATACTTTGAATAATGCTGTTTGCGCGTTTCCCTTGTTCGTTAATTTCTGATACGTTACGCTTAAGATAAGTGAGGTTTTCGTTAATTAATTCCAGAGATTCTGAGTCTAAGTTTTCGGATTGGCGGTCTATTTCTTCTGCGATTTCAGATGTTAAGTCTTCTGAGAGAGTAGCAAGAGAGGTGACGAAGTTGAGGGGGTTGCGGATTTCGTGGGCAACACCTGCGGTGAGAGATCCGAGGGAGGCGAGTTTTTCTGAGGCTACTATTTGTTTTTGAGCTGTTTTTAATTCGGTGGTTCGTTCTTCAACTTTCTGTTCTAGAGTTTCCGAATATGCTGCAAGTTGTTGGTTGGCTTCTTCTAAATTTTGGTTAAGTTGATTGACTTCTGCGTAAAGTTTGGCATTGGTAATGGCGATTGCAGCTTGTCCTGATAGCATTTGTAAGACAGTGAGTCTGTCAGCGGTAAAGGCGACGGTTGTCAAGTTATTTTCGAGATACATAATCCCTGAAAGTTGACCTTGATTGAGCAGGGGTGTACACAAGATTGATTTAGGCTGATTTTGTTGGATATAGGGGTCTTTTTTAAAGATTCCTTCGTGGCTGGCATCGTTTAAAACGACTGTTTCTTTAGTGCGAGCAACGTAGTTGATAATCGAGGCTGGAACTGCATTTTCTAGGAGAGCAACGGAAATAGTTTCCTCTTCTGGTTGTTGAGGATTGGTCAATACGGTGAGGTCGTTACCTTCCACGATTCCCGTGGCTGAAATCACCCACTGATTCTCACTTTGGTTAGATAAAAAAGTGGGTTTGGTGAGTAATGAACCGCGAGTAGCTCCTACATTTTCTATGAGAATGGTCATTAATTTACCTAGCAGTTCGCTGAGAACAATTTCTCCAGATAACGCCTGTGCTGCTTTCATAATTGTACCGAGGTCAAGTGCTGTTGAATGGCTGGAAGTAGAGGTTGTCGTCCAGTTTGATGTGGTTGTGCTAGTGGGGTCAAGACTCATAGTTTCACGCTGCTGCGTGCGGGAGATAAGATGGGGATATGTTTCTTCTAAGTCTCTAACTTTGGCGACGGCTCCCCAGCGAATGTAGCAGTAATAGGCTTCGGTCATGTAGGTTTTGGCGACTTTTTCTCTACCGAGGGCTAGATAAAATTCGGCAGCGCGTTCGTTGGCTAGGGCTTCTTCTTGGATGAATCCTTGTTCTTTGGCTCCGCTGATGGCTCGTTCGTAGTAGGTTATTGCTGTCTCGTTTTGTCCCAATACTCGTGCTTTTTCTGCTTCTACGAGTTCGTATTTATGTTGGAAGTTCATCGGGGCGTGACTTGCCCAGGTTTTCATTTGTTTCTGATGGGATGCTACTTTTTTCAGGTATTGTTTTTGTTCGGTTTTGGTGGTGGCTTGGTAGTGAGCGAGGAGGGCTAGGGAATAGTAGAAACTGTATGTACTTGGCAGAACAGCGCCACTCAAATTTTTCTTGTAGTTTTCTAGTAATATAGCTGTTTCAAGACATTTGTAAAAATCTTTAAACAAATAAAAGAGAATAGATTTAACTAAATAGACATAAGCAACGGCTGTATTATTATTAGCTTCTATTAAAAAAGATAGCCTTTGCGATTCATCAAATATTTCTCCGATCAGTGTAGTACGATTAGCGGATTCATTTATGATATTTAATACAAATTGATTCCAGAGAGCCAAAAGATCTGCCGTAAATTCTTGCTTGTAATTGCCTAGTGCTTTTAGATATCGCCGCTGAACATTAGCAACATATTCTAGGTGTTCACCGCTCCAGAAAAGATTAGTAGAATGGTACAAAGCTGCATAACCTGCATATTCTAAATCTCCGGTTTCCAAACCACTTTTAAAAGCCTCAATTAAAGGAGTTATTGTATTTTTTATGGGTTCTTTAAATTCTCGAATAAAATGATTAAATAAATGGTAGACTTTAGCTTTTATTTCTCTAGCGTTAAACTGCTCCAGTAAAGTCAAAGCAAGTTGCCCAAATTGATACCCACAATCAGTATCTTCCAGCACTCCACAAAGGAGCATACCATACATACAATATCCGTAAGCAGACAGAGCCGCATTCCCGTATTTGACAGAAAGATAAACCATTTTAAAAACAACAAGTGGAAAAAGAGCGGGACTAGCAGCAAAAGCAGCCGGAATAATATTCATTAAAATTCGTATAGCTGCCAGCTTATCATGGTTAGTCATCTCTGGCAGTGCGGCTAAATCTCGAATTTGCTTTCTCCCTAATATAAATTTGGTGCGATAAAACCCAACCATTATACTGATATTGTTTGGATTTTGAGGAAGAGAAATTCCCAATAATTTTAGCACTTGCAGTGCCGTTTCTAAGGCTTTTTGCGGCTGATTTTGGGATAAATAAAACGGAATTTTTAATTCATACACTTTGATTTTTTCAAGCAGGGTTTTTGTTTGTAAAATAACAATTTCAGATAGCTGTTGCGCTCGTTCAAAGTTAGTATTAAGGTATTCCACTTCCAGTGTTTCTAAGTGGAGATTCCGCGTCAAATCGTAGTGACTTTGCCAGCTAGATTCTGGCAGAAGTTCTAACCCTACATTCAAATATCTGACAGCAGCTTCATAAGCTGTTGCTGCTTTTGCTTTTTGCCCAGCTATTAAGTTAAAGTTGGCGAGTTCATCTTTTTCTGACGGCTGCGCGATGAATTCCACGCCAATATTTAACTGATTGACAATATCAAATATATTCTCTTCCAAAGCGTTTTCTGCGTATTGATGCAATAAGAGCTTACCAATTTTCAAGTGCGTTGCTTTTTTTTGATTTTCAGGAATTATTGAATAGGCTGCTTGTTGCACCCGGTCATGTAAAAATTTGTAGCCAACTCTCGATTCATCAAAAAGTAGCGTTCCCTGTTCTTCTGACTGAAAAGCCAA
Organism: Microcoleus asticus IPMA8; assembly: GCF_013179805.1. Classification (GTDB taxonomy): domain Bacteria; phylum Cyanobacteriota; class Cyanobacteriia; order Cyanobacteriales; family Microcoleaceae; genus Microcoleus; species Microcoleus asticus. The sequence goes on from NZ_SRRZ01000113.1 coordinate 23,184, forward strand.
AGGGACTTTGTAGTCATTACTCAGAGGTAAAATTAGACCTGCCTGAAGTGCTGACCACAAATCATCGGCTGTTTCTAGCGGTGATTTTTCATTAACAATCGCGCAGACATCTAAGTTAAAACGGTTGCCAATACAAGCGGCTAATTGTAATAGTTTTTGTGTTACTTCTGGCAGCTTTTGAATATTTCTGGCTACGAGTTCTACAACATTATAATCAGCAATTCCCAGGAATTGAATCTGTTTGATGTCCCATTGCCAGCAACTTTTGATAAAATCAAATTTTAACAGTTGTTCAAAATGTAGAGTTTTGAAAAGTTGTGTTAAAAAAAAGGGATTTCCCTGAGTTTTATTGAAGAGTAAATCTCCTAATTTGATTGAATTGTTATCTTTCTGAAGAGTATCAGAAACTAATTGACGGACGTTGCTAATATCTAAAGCCTGGAGGACGATGTTATTCACAACTGCACCTGTTTTTTCAATTTCTTCAATGGTTTGAATCGTCGGATGAGTTGGGCTGACTTCGTTATCTCGATAGGCTCCAATTAGTAACAGATATTCGCTATCGGTGTCTGTTATCAAGAGTTGGAACAACTTCAGAGACGCTGAATCTGCCCATTGTAAATCATCGAGGAACAGAACAAGCGGATGTTCTGGCTTAGTAAATACATGAATAAATTGTTTATAAACTCGGTTGAAGCGATTTTGAGATTCTGTTGGCCCTAGCTGGGGAACTTCTGGCTGTTCGCCCATAATCAGTTCTACTTCGGGAATTACGTCAATAATTACCCGTCCATTTTGTCCCAAAGCTTCTACAAGCTGCTCTTTCCAAATTCCTATATTTTCAGAGTTTTCTGTTAACAGTTGCCGGATTAATTCTTGAAAAGCTTGAATTAAGGCTGCATAGGGAATATTCTTTTTAAATTGATCGAATTTGCCTGCGATAAAATAACCGCGCTGGCGTACTATTGGTTTATGAACTTCTTGCACAACGCAGGTTTTTCCAATTCCTGAATAACCGCTGACGAGCATCATTTCTGTTGAGCCAACTGCAACTCGTTCAAAAGCTGCCATTAGGGTTGCAACTTCTGTTTCTCGTCCATATAATTTTTGAGGAATGAGAAATTGACCGAATCGATCTAATTTACCCGCTGTGAAATCTTTAATTTGTCCAGATTCTTCTAATTGTTTAAGACATTCTTCTAAATCGGCTAAAAGTCCGCGAGCGCTTTGATATCTGTCTTCAGCAGTTTTGGCTAATAATTTCATTACGATGTCAACAACCGCCTTGGGAATTTCTGGATTTAGCTGATTTAGTGACCTGGGTTGTTTCGCGATGTGGCAATGTACCAATTCCATTGGGTCGTTAGAATTAAAAGGTAGCTGACCCGCAAGTATTTCGTAGAAGGTAACACCAAGGGAGTAAAAGTCTGTGCGGTAGTCTATTGACCGATTCATTCTCCCAGTTTGTTCGGGAGACATATAGGCGAGAGTGCCTTCGATGTAGTTGGGGTTACTGATGGTAGGATTTTCTTTTTCTAAGCGGGTGGCGATGCTAAAGTCGATGAGTTTTATTTGCCTATTTTCTGGTTTAATAAGGATATTTTGTGGTTTAATATCTTTGTGAATAATTTGGTTTTGATGCAGTTCTCGGAGAATTTGGGCGAGTTGACTGGCGATTTGAAGAAAGTTAATTAAATTCGTTTTTTGGGAGGTAATATATTGTTTGAGAGGCTGTCCGCCAAAATCTTCTAGAATTAGGGCAAGTCCGTGTTCATAAGGTTTTAATTCGATGGGCTTGATAATGCCTGAGATGTTTAAAGAGTGGAGGATTTGATATTCGTGTCTGATTCGGGCGATTTCTTCTAAGGTCGGATACTCAGCTTTGAGAGTTTTAATGATGACAAGAGTGCGTTCTAGCTCGTAGCGACCTTGATAAATAACGGTTTTTGTACCTTCGTGGAGCGGGGCGAGCAGTTGGTATCCGGGTAGGGGGGTTCTCATGGTATATCTTTAAAAGCGATACAGTAGTGAAAAAGCATAATATTGATGAACCCTGAGTTGATCTATCGTCTTATTAGTTTTTTATATTGTACCTTTGTATCGAAGATTACTTTCGATATAAAACATAAACTTAAGATTTAATTAATTAAATCTTAAGTTTTGACAAAAATATAGTTATCAGATAACAATACTCCGGACAGTTTTTAAAGAGGGATGCGATGCCTTCGGCAAGCAACGCTTACGCAATACAGCAGAGAAGTGAAAACAGTGAGTGCA
>NZ_SRRZ01000114.1 GCF_013179805.1 Microcoleus asticus IPMA8
GAACTTGTTTTTAATTGCTGAAATCACCAGTTTATAGGATTCGTATGTCTATTTTCAGAATCCTATCAAATAAGCATTCAACACTTCTGGGTTAATTATCTAGAACAATATTCTTTAGAGGTGGAACAGTTAATGAAGTTAACTCCTTCTAAACGCCGCTTTTATCAACAAGGTATGCGGGCTGCAACTCTTATACAGTCTATCTCGTAGACCTCTTTGTCACCCCCCCAGGATGAACTCACATAGTTTTTTTTTGAAGCTTGCCTGCACCTCTTCGTTCGCTTTGTCACTTTGGGGTCTTGGGACTTTCAGGTCAGCTTTCAATTTATAATGAACTAGGTCATGTACCACTTTATAGCTCACTTTTATTCCGCATTCTTTTTCTAGCCAGAGCTATAATTTGCCATAACTTGTTTCTCCCTGTGGTTCTTGCAGCTTTTCGATTAATTTTTCTCTCACGCTCTGGCGGAATATGTGGAGTCTTTCCGGGAGCTTTTTTTATGCTAAGTAATTCAGTAATTCCACCTTGAAAGTAAGCTCTTAACCAACGATATATTGTTGATTCGTCTCGTTTCAACATCGTGGCTAATTCTGCTCTTTTTTGGATTTTTTTGGTGGCCAGCCAGTATAATACCAGTAATTTTTCTTTATTTACGGCAGTAGCACTCCGTTCGAGTCGATGCTCTAGTTCCTCAACCGTTTCCTGGATTTGTACCTGAAGTTTGTTCGCCATATTGGATTTCCTCTACTTTTACCCTATATTTTAGTGTACCTTCATAGTGAATTGGTATGAGAAAGCTGAAAACCGCGCTCGGACGGTTGGTTGATGAGTGCCGTCCCTCGATGAGGACGGCACTCGTCAACCAACCAAGGGCAAAGTTTGGAACTTTTGGAGAGGCTATCGAAGCATTTGTGACAGTTGCGTAAGTCCTGACAAAATTATCAGGTAACCATTGAGGCGAAAATATCCTAGTTCCCAATTGTGGATAAAACTTGAGAGGTATTCTATGGATTTTATGCCTTAACTTATTCACAGTTTTCAGCCAATTTCGGTCGGATGATATAGCCGTTTCATTTTGGCTTTGCTTAAATTGAACTAGCATTTGTGAGTCTACATTTAGACTTTGTAAACTTTCATGTAAATGGTAAGCAGCCTTCGCCTCTCCACCACTAATATCCGATGTATTAATCACTAATACTTTCATAATTAATTAAGCATCCAAATAGGTTATTGGGTAACCGTGAAATCCTTGCAGTGTAAGCGTCCTCGCTTGCTAGAATATACAGTTTAAATGCGTAACAGGTTAGCTAATAATTATTGACAGTCGCTCAAAATTGCTTTTTCCACTCATTAATGGCTGTTAAAGGGATTTTTATTAAAGTTTCTTCTTTAGCATTAATCCAATTAGCCACACTGTTTAAATCATCTCTTTGTACGACTGGCAAATTAGTATCTTTAGAAATTTCTGTAGCGCGATTATCAACTGACAGAATTAAAGTTCTCCTTTTATATTGTAAAGCTCTAATCCCAGCGTGTAATCGTGTCCCTAAATAATCAACCGGATACTGAGACAAAGCCATATCTAAAGCTGATAAGCTAGGATTAAGATAAATCGCTCGTTCGCCACATAGATCTTTCATGTACTGATAATCTTTGGGCTGTTGCGTCCAGTAATAAATGAACTTATATTCCTGTTTCAGTAATTCGACTAACTGCTTATCAAAACTAGGATTTTGATTATATTCAGTAAAAGTAACTAATACTGACTCTGCTTTACCTTGAGGAATTTGGACACAATGTTCCTCTGTTAATTTCCACATAGTAGGACAAGCAGTATTAATTACATTATTAATCCCGATCAATTTTAGCTGTTTTTCTGTGTAACTGTCTCTCACCGAGTGCACATATTTTTTACTTAATAGCCGTTTATACAAAATTTTGGTATATAAATTAGGCTGATTTTGGTATTGCCACCATCCCACACCCATTAGCGTAATATCTGTAATAAATAGAGAGTCCATTAAACTGACCTTCCATTGATTATAGGAGTTCATGTTAGAGGACAATAAATTAGTTCCACCGACAAAAATTAAACTGCTTTTTCTCATAAAGCGGTAAGAATCGCTCGATATGACATCATGGGTAGGAAAATTAATAAATAGTCGATCGGGAAACATCTCATATAAAATGCTATTCACTGCATCCATAATGATCTGGTCTCCTAAATTAGAGCTACAGATTGAGGTATCCAAGACTGAGATAGTTTTCATAGCCTATTTTTCATTAAGTTGAGTAAGTTGACAGTGACATTTCGTATCATTTCATTAGGATTGGCAAAAATCATTTTAACCAGAGTTTATCGGGAATTCTTTTTAAGTGTTTTATCACCTTATTAATCAAACTCTCATGGCTGATAAATAGTTTTTCAAACATTAATCGATCGTACTCTCGATCGACTATCAGATTATCATTGATTTCAAGAGGAAACGTTAAATCTAATTGTTTCATTTCTGCTATTTCCTTATTGAGAATTCCAGTATGAGTAGCCGCTAACCCAAAACCTAAATTAGCCACCAAATTGACACAAGGCACGATCGACAAGCCCCCTTGAGCCAAGCGAGTAAAACTCCATTGAAAATCCCACGTATCTACCTTACCCTGAAAAGTATTTTCCAAATCCCGCGCTCTAATTTTATACTGAGCCTCATCAGCCAGTATAGCTTTAATTTTTGCTTTCACGTCAGGATTGATCCAAGCCTGCATATTAATATCATAAAATTGCCAGGCCCTCTGCCAAGAAGCCCAGCCCCAAATACCTCCATAATAAGAAAAATGATAACTTTGCCGATCGGATTTCCATTCCTCCAAATAATTAGTCCCACTAATCATCATTACCCTGGGTTCATTTCTATATAAATCCAGCATTTCTTCACAAAATTGAAAAAAAGATGGATTTGGCAAGCAATCATCTTCCACAATAATTGCTTCTTCTACTGTATTAAATACCCAATCTAACCCACTAGCTACCCTGTGCTTACAGCCCATATTAGCCTCAGCATAATTTTTATAAACTTGACAATCCCAGTCCACTTTTTCAATTATGGCCCTTACCTCAGCACATTTTTCAGCTTCCTCTGGCTTATCAGAGCGTGGTCCATCAACCACGAGTAGAAGTTTAGGCGGTTTAACTTCCCGAATCGCTGCAAATACCCTTTCTGTTGTATGAGGGCGATTAAATCCAAAAAAAGCCACAGGTGTTTTCATGTATTAAACTCCAACTTATCATCCTTTTTACTTTCGCTACGCCTAGACTGCTTGCTCAACATTTACCAAGTTTGGCTTTCAGTAGTTCAGTTCTGCCTTTTAATCCTGCTTTAGCATAGTGGATCATACCCAGTAAACTAGGGATTATGCTTTCACCTTTGCATTTGTAGGGATAGGAGTTGGGTTAAACCAACCTACAAATCTCATCAGTTGTTCTAGCAAATGAGCTAAACTAACCTAAATGAGTAATAATACTCATTTAGGTTAAACGAATCGTATGGTATTTGAAATTTTAGAATACTTAGAATACATAGTGGTAAAAGTTGTAGTTAAGGTAATTGGTGTAGTAAATCCTGCATAAGTGCTAGTCTTATGATAGACTATAAATCATTACTACTCTGGCTAGATTGCAAAAATTTCAAAAAGTGTATTTTTATTTTGTAATAATTTAAAATTGCCGATGTTACACAAGTTGGCTGGTATAGGTCAAAAGCTTGGTCCGGGTGTGCGCCAGGCACTAAGCAACATAGCTTGGCTGTTCACTGACCAAATCTTACAGATGGGTTTGGGTTTAGTCGTAGGCCTTTGGGTGGCTCGCTATTTAGGGCCAGATCAATTTGGCTTACTCAACTACGCCTTGGCTTTTGTGTCGCTATTTAGCGCGGTGGCATCAATGGGTTTGGGTAGAATCGTCATCCGCGATATTGCTCGCAACCCGGAATGTAAAAATGAGACGCTGGGAACAGCCTTCGGACTACAATTTATTGGCGGTATAATCACTTTGGTATTAACTGTCACCGTGATTTCCCTACTTAAGCCTAATGAAAGCCTAACTCGCTGGTTAGTAGGAATCATCGCCGCCGGAAGTATTTTTAATTCTTTTGAAGCGATTAATTTTTGGTTTCAGTCCCAAGTGCAGTCAAAATATACAGTTTTAGCGAAAAATTCGGTATCTTTTTTGGTTGCTGCTGTCAGAATTGGGCTAGTTACATTTAAGTTTCCCCTCATTGCTTTCGCCTGGATTCGCTTAATAGAAGTGGCAATGATAGGAATCGCTTATGTATATTTTTATCGGCTCACTGGCAATAAAATTAAGCTGTGGCGATTCAGTTGGGATCGGTGCAAGGAATTACTTTGGGAAAGTTGGCCGATTATATTGTCAGGATTGGCAGTTTATCTGTACTCAAAAACCGATCAGATTATGCTCGGCGCTATGAACAAAAATGCAGAACTGGGCTATTACGCTGCTGCCGTGAAAATTTCGGAAATCTGTGACTTCTTGCCAATGATCCTATCTAGCTCTATTTTTCCCAAGTTAACAAGTTTGAGAAAAAGCAATTATGAAGAATATTTAAACAAATTTCAAATTTATTCAGATATAATGATATTTTTCTGGTTAGGAGTAGCTATTCCCATCTCATTATTTTCACCGTTGATCGTGCATCTGCTTTACGGTGAAAAGTATGCTAAGTCAGCAGCAGTGTTGTCAATCTATGTTTGGGCACAATTTGGTAGTAACTTTGGGGTGGCACGGAACACATACTTTACGATAGAAGGTCAGTTGCGTTACGGTCTTTACTTGACCGTGGTTGGCTCTATTTTAAATGTGGGGTTAAACTTACTGCTGATTCCTAAGTATGGAGCTTTTGGTGCAACTACGGCTACTCTAATCACTTATTTTTATGTGATTATATTAGTCAATTTATTGATTAAGGAATTGCGCCCCTTTGGAAAAATGATCTGGCGTTCTCTTAACTTATACCAGGCTGCTTGTAGAATTAGAGCATTAGTAAAATGATTCAAATTAAACCTAACATCGAACAACGCTCGAATTGCCCCTATTGCGGGACAGAACTCAGCCCAAAAAATGTTTTTTGGCAAGGGATACATATTGTTCTGGACTCTAAGTGCGAGGGATGTGGCAGCGAAATCATCGACGATTTGAGAGTAGGTCATGGAGTGAACAACTACCTTCAAGTTAATTTAATCAAAGAAGAAGTTTTTGCGGCGGTTGCTTACAGAAAAGAATGGTTAGGCAAACCATTACTCAATTCACTCCAAAATCCTCAACCAGATAAACTTGAGATAGTCAAGGAAGTTTTTAAACCATGCAAGGGGGCAATTATCTTAAACTGTATCGATCATCTTTATGGTCACTCTCTGCTAAAATTACTAAATGCACAAAAGCACTTAGAATGCAACTCAGACTGCGGGTTAGTTGTGATAGTTCCTAAATTTTTAAGGTGGATGGTTCCAGATGGAGTTGCAGAAGTCTGGACAGTACCTATTTCCTTAAAAAATGGTCAAAATTACTATCCCAGCTTCGCCGAGTTTGTTCAGGAAGAAACTAAACGCTTTGATGAAATTTATGTCAGCGAAGCCCATTCTCACCCCAGTCAGTTCGACATCACGCAGTTTACGAGAGTTCCCAAACACAACTTTGAGGAACCAGAAACAAGAATTACTTTTATTTGGCGGGAAGATCGTTTATTAGTTAACCGCTTGCTGTTCCGAGTTTTGAGAAAGCTAAATCAACGAGAAATGGCATTGCCAATGCAAAATTTGAAAATTCAGCAGTTATTTGAGAAAATCAGGTTGCAAGTACCAGAAGCAAAATTTGCTGTGGCTGGTCTGGGTACAAAAACTAAGTTCCCAGAATGGATTGAAGATTATAGGGTAGATAGTTTTAATGAAAAAATTGAAAAGGAAATATGCCGTCTTTATTCAGAAAGTCGGTTAGTAATTGGTCTTCATGGATCTAATATGCTGCTGCCTTCTGGTCATGCTGGTATGACCATTGATTTAATAGATGAACGGTGGGGAAACTTTGCCCAAGATGTTTTATACCAGGAACGCGATCCTAGAATGGCATCTTTTCGTTATAGATTTTTGCCTTATCAGACTAAAACTGATACACTGGCATTCATAGCGGCTGTCATGGTGCTGAATTGGTCTAAGTTTAAATCCCAAATGACTGCTGATGTTGTTAATTCAGATGTTGTAGAGTAGTAGAAAAGAGGAAGTCGCAAAAGGTTAAGGCGGAACCAGGAACTTATCTCGTCAACTCCCCACTTTTTTACTAAGCTGTTGCACACTTAAATAGGGTATAATGGAAACTTAATTGAGTCAATCAGTACAAAAATGCCAGCGAAGAATCATCTCAAGCGAGAACAAATAGAGAAACTACAGAAAGCCTTAAAAGGAAAGAAAATGGAGATATTAGAGAAAGAATTCTGATTTTTTATAGCTCAATGACGGAAAAACACGAAATAAAATTGCTGAATTTGTGGGTTGTTCAGTAAATAGAGTGTCTAAAAGAGTTCATTTATGGAGACCCAGATAAACTCGAAAGTCTATCAGATAAAAAAAGGTTTGTAGAGTTTATAAGTAAAGGCGATTCAGATAATTTCTATAAAGTCCTAAAAATATTTTATCAAGAACTAATTTATGAATGGGTAGAAGCGGGGAATCAAGCATCAGACTTTAGAGAGAAAGGAGCGAAAATAGTGATCGTTGATTTAGATATGAAGCTGTGGCCAGAAATTCGCGATGGTAATTTTTTGATAGATGTACTGGGAGACTCCAATGCTACAAAAGTTTGGACGAATATTTTTCAGCTTTGTTATGAAAAAAAATTACAGAGGTGGGCTTATCAGTGGACATTTGCTAACTTAATTCAAAATGGTATGAATATTCTTGCGAATGTTAATTTAGCTTCTAATATCGGACATGGTGTAGGGGGAACTAATACGGAGGATGTCAACAGTCCTTATAGTAATATGCCTCTAGAAGCTATAACATTTCCGATGAAACACCCGCCTTTTGCAATTAGGGATACGCACACAGATAAATTCGCCCCAAAAAAAATATTTGATTACGATCCGCCGTTGTTAAGGAAGGTGCCAAAAAAAGTCAATAAACTGTTGAAATAAATTAGGTAAAGTCAGCTAGGAATCTATTAGGATAGGCAGAAAAAATGAAGGTTGTACTTCTCAATAGTTCTGATACTGAAGGGGGGGCGGCCCGCGCCGCTTATCGACTGCACCAAGGTTTCCAGGGCATTGGTGTGTCGTCGCAAATGCTGGTAAAAAATAAGAGTAGTGGCGATCGCCATGTAATTTCGTCACAAAATAGTATTGCAAATAAGTTTGACAAGATTATTTCAACTTTATCTAACGCACCATTGCGATTTTACCCTGAGAGAAACCCAGTTATATTTTCTACAGAATGGTTGCCCGATTCTCTCCCTGGTAAAGTTGCCAAACTAGAACCTGATATTATTAATTTGCACTGGGTTTGTGGAGGTTATTTACAAGTAGAAAGTATTCCGAAGTTTAATCAACCCTTAGTCTGGACGCTGCATGATATGTGGCCTTTTACAGGTGGATGTCATTATAGTGAAGATTGCGATCGCTACACTCAATCTTGTGGTAGCTGTCCGCAACTTCACAGTAATAAAGAGTCGGATCTGTCACGGTCGGTGTGGCAGCGGAAAGCTAAAGCTTGGAAAAAGCTTAACCTAACTCTGGTTAGCCCTAGTGTTTGGTTAGCTAAATGCGCTAATTCTAGTTCTTTATTAAAAGATTTTCGAGTTGAGGTAATTCCTAATGGCATCAATACTCAAAAGTACAAACCCATAAATCGTCACTGGGCGCGAGAAATTCTGAATTTACCTCAAGATAAACAAATTGTACTCTTTGGAGGTGCAAGTGGAACAGGCGATCGCTGGAAAGGATTTAACTTGCTAGTACCTGCTTTACAAAGCCTCAGTAAATCAGGCTGGAAAGATCGGATAGAGTTGCTGGTTTTTGGCTCTTCTGAACCTGAAAATCCCATTGAACTTGGCTTTAAAACTAACTATTTGGGGAGACTCGCAGATGATATTTCCCTAGCCACTATTTATGCAGCAGCAGATATTTTTGTCGCCCCTTCCGTGATAGATAACTTGCCAAATACAGTCATGGAAGCCCTTGCTTGCGGCATCCCCAGCGCCGCATTTAATATTGGGGGACTGCCCGATATGATCGAACACTGCTCAAATGGCTATTTAGCTAAACCTTATGAAACAGAAGACTTAGCGCGAGGTATTGCATGGGTGCTAGAAAATCCGGATCGACATCAAAAACTCTGCATTCACGCCCGTCAGAAAGCGGAAAAAGAATTCACCTTGGAGATACAAGCAAATCGCTATTTGTCTGTTTTTAACGATGTTCTGTCAACTCCAAAGTCAAGATAAAAATCTGATTTTATTTGGTAAAGTTTACCTTGCATATCGCTATAAGCCGCACAATTGGGAACAATGAACCGTACTAAAATAGCCGCCATTTTAACTTGCTTCAACCGCAAAGAGAAAACATTAGCTTGCTTAGAGGCTCTTTTTAAGCAGGCACTTCCAGCCGAGGTTGATATTTTAGCCTATTTAGTCGATGATGCCAGTACCGATCGCACCAGTGATGCAGTTCGTCAAATCTATCCTCAAGTCAATTTATTTTCCGGCGATGGAAAATTATTTTGGAACGGGGGAATGCGTGAGGCTTTCAGCGAAGCAATGAAAGATGATCCCGACTACTACCTATGGTTAAATGATGACACTCTTATTTATCCAGAAACCGTAAGTGTTTTGCTAGAAACCGCTCAAAAATTATCAGAAAAAGGACAAACCAAAGCCATCGTTGGCGGTTCTACCTGCGACCCCGAAACGGGGCAAACAACATACGGCGGTGTTGTGCGAAATAACCCTTTGCACCCATTCCGATATGGTATCCTAGAACCAACAACAGAGCCTCAGATGTGCGATACTATGCACGGCAACTGCGTATTAATTCCCCGCAGTGTTGTGCAAATGGTCGGCAACCTCGATCCAGCTTTTGTCCATTATATTGGCGATTGGGATTATGGTTTACGAGCCAGACAGAAAGGATGTACAGTTTGGATTGCTCCTGGCTATTTAGGCACTTGTTCTCTCAACCCCCAGGTGACCAAAACGGCTGCTGATAATTTAAGTGAAGGATTGGATAAAATGAGCAAACCGAAAGGTTTATCGTTCAAAGATACTACCCTGCAACCGGCTCAAGAGTGGAAAGTATTTACTCAGCGGCATGGTGGCTGGTTGTGGCCAATTTATTGGCTGCTACCTTACCGCAGGTTAGTTTGGCTTTCAGTGTTGAGTAAACTGGGATTGACTAAAAACAAAACTCAAGGTGAATAGGATGGTTGATAGAAATGAACTCCGCATTGCTTGGCTTGTCCCGGAAGTGGAACTGGGAGCTTACTGGCAGCCTGTTTTGAGGGAATTTACAAAAATTTTTAAGAATACAGTATTTTATACTGGTCGTGTTTGGTCTGGGTTCGATCCCACCCTGCCGGGAGCCTCGGCAATTCAGTTAGTAGGGGAGACTAAATTTGTCGAGACGGAAAAGATAGAAACAGGATACGATCGCGGATTCATTGTAGTATCGCCTAGTATTATCGGCTATTTGCTAAAATTTAGACCTCATGTGGTCTTTCCCCAAGCTTTCTCTTTGTGGACTGTAATTGTTGCGTTCTTAAAACCGCTACTGAGGTGGAAAATTGCGATTATTTACGATGGTAGTTCCCCAAATACCGACTTTCGAGATTCCAGTTTTAGGACATTTGTGCGCCGCATCCTTGTGCGGTTTGCCGATGCTTTTGTTGCCAATAGCAATGCAGGTAAAAAATATCTGATGGAAGTTCTAAACGTACCGGAGGATAAAATTTTTACCCGAACCTATCTCGTACCTGATGCGGGAGCTTTGCTGAAACGATTAGATCAAACTCAGCCCCCCAACTTGCAGTTGAAACGCCCGATTTTTCTGTATGTAGGGCGCATCACGGCGAGAAAGGGAATTCAAACGCTTTTAGAAGCTTGCGCTATTCTTAAAAATCAAGGTTATGTTGATTATTCGCTGTTGATTATTGGCAAGGGAGATCAGCGGAAAGAACTGGAAACATTTATTAAAGAGTGCGATTTTGAAGAGCAAGTAACGTGGGCGGGATGGGTGGACTATGGAAATTTAGGTGCTTATTTTCAGCAAGCTGATATTTTTGTGTTTCCTACTTTTGAGGATGTCTGGGGTATGGTTGTACCCGAAGCGATGGTGTTGGGAAAACCAGTATTGTGTTCAAATGGTGCAGCTTCCTGTGAGTTAATTATGTCAGGCGAGAACGGTTATATTTTCGACCCTAGCAGTGCTAAAGAGTTAGCGGATAAAATGCAAAGTTTTCTAGAGAATCCTGATTTGATTAAATCCATGGGAGAGTGTTCACGACAGATAATTTCTCAAAAAACTCCGGAAACAGCCGCGAAAGCTTACATCGAAGTTACATCTTTCTTGATGGAGAAGTAGGTGAAGGAAGTTGGGCAATGGATTTTATAAGGAATTTTGTAAGGAATTTAACGGATGGAGGGAATAGGGGATAGGGAATCGGGAAAAATTAGCCATTACCAATTAGCAATTAGCAATGAAAGTTTTATTATCTGCGTTTGCTTGCGAACCAAATCTCGGCTCTGAAGAGGGAGTAGGATGGAATACTGTTATCCAATCTGCTAAACATCACGAAAGTTGGGTATTTACTCGCACGTTTTGTCGATCGTACATTGAAGCAGAACTAGAGCGGAACCCAGTGCCAAACCTGCACTTTGTTTATTTCGATCCGTTTGGGTGGAGCGAAGATTGGAAGGGGAAACAAGGATTGCTGCAACTTCACTACTATTTGTGGCAAATCTGGGCTTATTTTATCGCTCGTAAGCTCGATCGCGAAATCGGTTTTGACATAGTACATCACGTAACTTATGTCAAACATTGGTCTCCAAGTTTCCTGGCGCTGTTGCCGCATCCTTTTATTTGGGGGCCTGTGGGGGGTGCAGAAGCAGCACCAAAGCCTTTTTGGCAAGATTTTAGCCGCCGGGGCAAAATTTACGAAACGCTGCGAGCATTGGCTCAAAGCGTAGGAGAACGCGATCCTTTTGTGGGGCTGACGGCGCGCCGCAGTGCCGTGGCGCTGGCAACTACGGAAGAAACCGCCGCCAGACTGCGATTTCTTAAAGCAAAAAACGTGAAGATTTTCTCCCAAGTCGGTTTATCGCAGCAGGAAATTCAAGAACTAGAGCAATTTCCTATCCCGCCGGAGCAACCAATTAGATTCATCAGTGTCGGTCGTCTCTTACACTGGAAAGGGGTGCACTTGGGACTCCGTGCATTTGCGGAGGCAAAGCTGGAAAAATCGGAATACTGGATTGTGGGAGACGGCCCGGAAAGGCAGCGTTTGGAAGCTTTGGCAACAGAATTGGGACTGGCAAATAAAGTATTTTTTTGGGGAACTTTATCTCGCACTGAAACTCTTTCTAAAATGGGGGAGTCTCACGTTCTCCTCCATCCGAGTTTGCATGACTCTGGCGGTTTTGTCTGCACGGAAATGATGGGGGTTGGCCGTCCGACGATTTGTTTGGATTTGGGCGGCCCAGCTACTCAAGTGACGGCCCAAACGGGCATTAAAGTGGCTGCTACTGAACCCGATCGCGCTGTGCTAGGTCTAGCAGAAGCTATAGTGTGTTTAGCCCAGGATAGTGAATTGCGATCGCGCTTGGGTCGAGCGGGTCAAACGCGCGTCCGGGAAATCTATGATTGGAATATCAAAGGTAAATTCTTTGCCCAATTGTGCGAAGATGTATTCAACGGAAAATCAGGATAACTTCTGATTTATTCGAGCGGGCAAAACAAAGAAAACTATATTTTTTCAGGCGGTGAAACGTGGGCGTTGCAATCATTACTGGCTCGGCGGGTTTAATTGGCTCTGAGGCTTGTAAGTTCTTTGCCAAACAAGGCTTAGAGATAGTTGGCATCGACAATAATATGCGCCAGTTCTTTTTTGGTGCTGATGGTTCTACAAACTGGAATCGCCAACTGCTCGAAAAGTCCTTGGGTACCAAGTATTATCACTTAGATGTGGACATTCGCGACTATGAAGCGATTACCAATATCTTTCAGCGGTACGGCGAGTCGATCGAATTAGTAATTCACACAGCAGCCCAACCCAGCCATGATTGGGCTTCCCGTGCTCCGAAAATAGATTTTACCGTCAATGCCAACGGCACTCTCAATCTTCTAGAAGTAACTCGCTTGTACTGTCCTAAAGCGGTTTTCATTTTCACTTCTACTAATAAAGTATACGGCGATACACCCAACAAATTGCCTTTAATTGAATTAGAACACAGATGGGAAATTGAATCGGGTCACACTTACGAAAGCGGCATTCGGGAAGATATGTCAATCGACCAGTGCCTGCACAGTTTGTTTGGTGCTTCTAAGGTAGCTGCTGATATTTTAGTTCAAGAATACGGTCGATATTTTAATATGAACACCGCTTGTTTTCGTGGCGGCTGCCTGACGGGACCCAATCACTCGGGAGCTCAATTGCACGGCTTCCTCGCATACTTGATGAAGTGCGCCGTGACGGGAACTCCTTACACCGTGTTTGGCTACAAAGGCAAACAAGTCCGCGATAACATTCATAGCGCTGATTTAATTTCGGCATTTTATGAATTTTATAAGGCTCCCAGAAGCGCCCAAGTTTATAATACTGGAGGAGGCAGATACAGCAATTGTTCGATGTTAGAAGCCATCCAGATGTGCGAGGCAATTGCGGAACGCAAATTTAATTGGACTTATGCTGAAGGGAATCGCATTGGCGATCACATTTGGTGGATTAGCGACAATTCAAAATTTTCCAGTCACTATCCTAACTGGAAAATGAAATATAACGTTAAACAAATCCTACAGGAGATTTATGAATGTAACCGCGAGCGTTGGCTGAAAGAAGGGTCGGATGGTTGAGCTGGGAAAAAAGAATGTGCTGGCTATTTTGGGAAACGATGGAATACAAAGTTAAAGAAATCCTACAGGAGATTTATGAGTGTAACGGCGAGCGTTGGCTTAAAGAGGTCTTCCATGATTGATAAAGGGAAAAAGAATGTACTCGGCATATTAGTAAATGCCGTTAATTATGAAGCGGCTGTTAGCAAAATTATTGCAGCAGCCAGCGCCGGAAAACCAATGTCAGTTTCGGCTCTAGCGGTTCACGGTGTAATGACTGGGGTTCTTGACAGCACTCATCGCTATCGGATCAATCACATTGACTTAGTATTGCCAGACGGACAGCCGGTCAGGTGGGCGTTAAATTGGCTCTACCACACGGAATTGCCCGATCGAGTTTGCGGCCCAAATGCGATGTTACAAATCTGCGAACGTGCCGCAGAAGAAGGATTATCTATCTATTTGTACGGCTCTCAAGCTTCTGTGCTGGAGGCTTTATCTTACAATCTTTGCCAACGTTTTCCCAAGTTAATTATAGCTGGAACTCAGCCTTCTAAATTTAGGCAGGTTTCGGCCCAAGAAAAACAAGAAATTGCGCAGCAAATCCGCAACAGCGGTGCAGCAATTACTTTTGTCGGTTTGGGATGTCCGCGACAAGAAGTCTGGGCTTACGAATACCGGGACGACTTATCAATGCCGCTGATTGCTGTAGGTGCTGCTTACGATTTTCATGCGGGTAATTTGGCTAAAGCTCCTGAGTTTTTATCTAAGATAGGTTTGGAATGGCTGTTTCGGATGATTAAGGAACCCAAGCGCCTTTGGCAGCGCTATGTTTTTTTGAATCCCCTTTATATATGGCTGTTTTTGCTGCAAGCTTTGAAAATCAAACAGTTCGACCCCACAGATGCCACGCCGCCTGTGGAAGAAGTATTGTATGGTTGAAATTTTAAGAGCTGTGGTGAATGGTCAGTTTTCACAAATAAAAAGCCCAAAGCCCAAAGTAGGAATAATAATTAATTATTTTGACTTTCGAGTTTAAGCTGGTGATGATTGGAATCTAGAATTAATAGGGTGTTTTCTATGACTTATGTGTTGCTTGTTTTGTAACTACTGTCTAGGTAACAGAAAAAGCGTCAGCCGTCCTTGTTGTCTGATTTTGATGGTTTGCTATCGACAGCCAGTAGTCGCACCCTAAAGTTATCGTGGCGAGGTTTCTTATTTTGTCAGAGTTGATTTCTGGCACAGAGGATTGGCTTTTGTCTTGATTTATTCCAGGATTGACTGGGATTTCGCCATTGGGTTAAATGCTTCTATTTTGGGAAATTTGGGGTGCTAGGATTAAGGGAATTGACTGCTAAGAGCATTAAGGCTAAAGAAGGGGAACAGCTCAGCAAAGCCACTAGGTTTTTGCTGGCGATAACTTTCCAGTAGACGTGCAAGATTTTAGTTTAACAGATCGATCGATGGATGTGAGGCGATCGCATAAAATTTCACTTTTTATTTGAGATTGCTTATTGGTCTTGAAAGTCCGCGCAGGCGGACTTTCAAGTTTGGGGATAAGTCGAGTTTAATTATTTGCCAGCGTAAGCAGCCATCCGTTCTTTGATAAACCGGATATAAAAATGCCTGAAAGTAGACTTAATTACCCGCGGCATACCAAAGTCGATCGGCATCATGTTTTCCGGTAACTTCCAATCCAAAACCTTGAGAGTTTCCGGTTGCAAAAGCGGAAAATCAATCGCCTCTAAATTCGAGCAAAGTCCCAATCTCATCGCCGCAGCTACAGTCGGAACCGCCGCCGGAGCAGCATTAATAATTTCAACTAAAGTTCTGTCCAAGGCAAACACATCATCAGAGGCGCCCAAAATTCCCAAAAACTTAGGTTCGCCGCCGCTTGGCCCGTTACCTTCGTGACCGATAATTGCATCCAAAATCGTCAAATTTGGGTTAATTGCTCGGGCAGTTTCTACCAGCATTTCACCGAATCTGGCGCTATCTTTGCCAGCTTCCATGTGCCACCAAGCCTTCATTTTTCCGGGGACGCAGCCGAACAAATTTTTCACGCCCATTGTCACCGTTAATTGAACGTGAGATTTGAGTTTGGGCAAATTAATCACTACATCGGCTTCCATTGCTTCTTTGCAAATTCGCAGATGATTGAAATCTTCGCTGAGAGTTTCGTAGCGTTTTCCTTGAAACTCAACTACTGGCAAATTCAGTTCTTCCAACAGCGGCAAATAACCGTTGGCTTTGGCTACACCCATTGCGCTACCAAAAGCTGGACTATCGCCTAAAAATGGTTTTCCTCCCGCTTCGATCACCATTTTAGCCACGCAGTAAACCAACTCTGGGCGGGTGACGCATTCTTTGGTAGGGCGAGAACCTGTCAGGAGATTGGGTTTGAGTAAAACCCGATCGCCCGATTTGACAAAAGCCGAGATTCCGCCCAAGGGTGCGAGCAAACTTTCTAAAGATGTTTGCAAAATTTGGCGATCGTATGAATTGGCGCGAATTAAACTAACAACAGACATAATTATCAATTAATTTGTAATTGGTTGTCGATGGGGAATAATCTCAATGTAACGCACGCACGGATCGCCCTAAGCAGGGCGATCCGCGCGCACCTTACCAAGAATAATCTCAATACAAATGAGTCCTAAGTATCCATCGCCAATCTACCAGCAGCAGCCCGCTGCATGGTACTAACTCGCAGCGAGTTAGAGAATACTCCTTGACCTTGCAGTTCAGGGATAGCAGGTTTAACTTCAACTTTCACCAACCGGGCAGTACAGATAAAAACCGTTTGATCGGCTAAATGGAAAGTCAACCAAGGTTGGTTTAACAAATGCAGCACTTCGTCTTGGAATTCTTGTGCAGGCATCGGAATAGTAAAGGTTTCGGTGTGACCTTCCACATAATGAAATGTCACTTGAGTCGTGTTCTCTTTATCTTGAGTTAATTTGCCAAAAGAACCTGCGCGCATAAATCTTGCTCCCAAACTTTAGACTATAAAAAAATTCAGAATTAAATGTAAAAGATTGAATTCTGAATTCTTTAACTTTAACCTGTGACAGCCGTTAGGCACAACTCAGAAGGCAGAATGCAGCATTCAATCAATTTCAGCCTTCTAGTTTCTAGCTGATAGCTTCGAGATCCTAAGCGTTAGCAGAAGATGCCGGCATCGCACTCATTTTTTCTAAATCTAGAACTTTTGCCAAGTCTTCTGCACTCATTAAACCCCTTTCTAGCACAATTTGCCGCAAAGATTTGCCTGTTTCTAAAGATTCTTTAGCGACAGCGGCGGCGTTGAGATAGCCGATGTGAGTGTTGAGGGCGGTAACAAGGGCGAGACTGCCTTCAGCATAAGCGAGACACCGATCGCCCTTAGCTTCAATTTTGGCGAGGCATTGTGTAGTCAGGGCGCTGATGGTATTGCCTAAAATTTCGATGCTGTGAATGAGATTGTAGGCAATCAGGGGCATCATCACGTTCAATTCTAATTGTCCCGCTTGGGCTGCCAGGGCGATCGCGCTATCGTAACCCATAACTTGAAAACAAACCATCGATGTCATTTCTGCCATCACAGGATTGTATTTTCCCGGCATAATTGACGAACCGGGTTGCACGGGAGGCAGTTGAATTTCTTTCAAACCCGTTTTCGGCCCTGAGTCCATCAAACGCAAGTCATGGGACATTTTAACGCAATCCTGAGCGAGATTTCGCAGTGCACCGGAGACATTTACAAACGGTGCCATACTTTGCATAGCTGCCATTAAATGCCTTGCTGGTTTCAAGGGGTGGTCGATTAATTCTGAGAGAATATCAGCAACTTTTTGACTGTATTCAGGGTGAGTATTTAAGCCTGTTCCTGCCGCACTTCCCCCCAATCCCAGGGATGTCAAATCATCGGATGCCCTGTCAATTCTCAAGGTATGTTCTCTGAGAATTTGCGCCCAAGCGCCGAAGGTATCGCCGAGTCGAACCGGCACAGCATCTTGCATATGAGTGCGGCCGGATTTTACAATATCTTTGAATTCTTCTGCTTTGTTTTCTAGGGCAACTACGGCATCCGACAAAGCCGGAAACAGAGTTTTTTCTAATGCCAACAATCCGCCGATCCGAATCGCCGTCGGAATCACATCATTGGTCGATTGACCGTAGTTTACATGATCGTTGGGACTGACGCGCTTGTAGTTGCCTTTTTCCTCGCCCATAATTTCCAAAGCGCGATTTGAAAGAACTTCATTAACATTCATGTGGTGAGAAGTTCCAGCCCCGGCTTGGTAGACATCAACTACGAATTGGTCGCGCAATTTGCCCGCTAGGATTTCATCTGCTGCTTGGATAATTGCTTGACTGATGTCTTCTGGAATGCAGGCGAGTTCGCCATTAGCGATCGCCGTTGCTTTTTTAATTAAAACACAAGCATCAACGTATGTTGATAAAGGCTTAATGCCGCTGATCGGGAAATTTTCAATAGCCCTTAGAGTTTGGATGCCATAATACACATTAGATGGGATTTGTTTGTCTCCCATAGAGTCGCTTTCGGTGCGGTAGCTGATGGTTGGGTGTTCGCTCATATGGCTTTGTTTGTGATGATTGGGAATTGGGATTTTTTTTAAACGCTGCTGACTGTCACTGCTGTTTTACCGCGCCGGCGGACGCAGTAAAATACAAGTCACGATTGTAAATAATTATCTCACACTCCGAGTTGAATCTCAAAACTCAAATTTTAAATTAAGATTTTTCCCTAAATTTGTGAAGAGTAGTTGTGTAATCCCAAGTTTTTGAGTTTGCCTAATTTTGGACTTTATTAGATAAGATTTGCCTGTTTAACAATAAATATTAAACCATGCTTCGGATTTTTGTAACAAAAATTCAAATTACAAATCGGGGAAAGTTGTTATATTTGGTAGCACAAACAATTTTGCAGCAGGCGAATTGCCAAAAATTATGCCGCGTTACCAAACCCTAGATGATGTTACTACCCTTCAAGAGGCACTCGAAGGAATAATTGTTGAAGATTTAAAAAAGCTGAATGCACTGCTGTCGGGCGATCGTAAATTAACCCGCAAAGCTGACCTGGTTGCTGGGATTAAACAGCAAATGCAGGGAGAAAAACTTAAGCAAGTTTGGGCGCAATTAGACGACCTGCAAAAAGCTGCCGTAGCGGAAGTTATACATGGGTCAGGTGGTGGCTATGATGCCGATGTATTTATGGCGAAATACGGACAACAACCAAACTGGGGAAAGAGCGATCGCTATGGATACAACCGAGAACCATCCCTACTATGCTTGTTCTTCTACGGCACTGCGATACCCTACGATCTTGAAGAAAACTTGCTGAAGTTTGTGCCAAAACCTCAAGCAACTTCCTTAAATCTGGTTGGCGATGTACTGCCAGATAATTTTATAATTCGTGTAGAAAAACATAACTTTCGTACATCTAAAAGAGAGGTATCCGAGTACGAACTTCCTTTGACAATTTTTGAAATGGAACGGGCAGCCTCAAAGGATTTGGAAGCAGTTTTGCGTCTGATTCAGTCGGGCAAAGTTGCCGTTAGTGAGAAAACCGCATTACCTGGTGCCGCAACTCTGAAAGCGATCGCCGCCGTATTGCAAGGGGGTGATTTTTATAACGACGAACAGCGCCAAGCTACCTTGGAAAAAGGCGATATATTCTACGAGGTTGGTAACATCAAATCCTTTGCTTGGGCCACGATCGCCCAAGCGAGCAAATTCGCCGAACTATCGGGCAAAAAGCTAGTTTTGACCAAAGCGGGACAGAAAGCTTTGCAAGAATCACCTGCCAAAGGTTTACAGACATCATGGAAGCGCTGGTTAAAAACAAACTCTTTTGATGAATTTCGCCGCATTGATGCGATTAAAGGACAAACTGGCAAGGGGGCGCGCGGCATGACAGCGGTGGCGGGGCGGAGAGAGGCGATCGCCTCAAGGCTAGCAGAATGTCCTGTCGGTAAATGGATTCTGTTTAGCGAATTTAGCAGGTATATGTTGGCAACAGGGAATCGGTTTGAAGTAACGCGCGATCCCGACAATCTCTATATTTCTGAATTTGGGTATGGTAACTTAGGATATTCGGGCAGTCACGATTGGCATATTCTGCAAGAAAGATATATGCGCTGCCTGTTGTTTGAGTATGTTGCTACCCTGGGAATAATTGATGTTGCCTATGCCGATCCGTCCCTCGTACCCAGCGATTTTGACGATCTTTGGGGTACGGACGATTTGAGATTTCTCAGCCGCTACGACGGCTTAATATCTTTTCGCCTGACAGCTTTGGGGGCTTACTGTTTGGGATTGACTCAGAATTACACCGCGCCAGCAATTGAGTTCCGTAAAACACTCCGCGTACTGCCCAATTTAGATATTGTTGTAGCAGGAGAAGGCATCGCGACATCAGATGCGATCGTCCTCGATCTCTATGCTAAAAAAGTTTCAGATGTCGTCTGGCAACTAGATCGACAAAAGCTATTTACCGCCATTGAAGCCGGATACCCGCTAGCCGAATTTAAAGAAGTTTTAGAGACAAGAAGTATCGAACCGCTACCCGAAACCGTACAGCAATTTCTGACGGATGTTACAGAACGAGCGAATAGTTTGCAAGATGTAGGAACTGTCAAGTTAATCGAATGTACAAACGCCCATTTAGCAGTGTTGATTGCCAATGATTCCCGTACCAAAAAATTCTGTCAGCTAGCGGGCGATCGCACTTTGGCGGTTCCATTGTCCCAGGAAACTAAATTTCGCAACGCCCTGCGGCAGATCGGCTACGTCTTACCCCAGCGGGATAAATAATACACCTGATACTATTAGTGTCGAAAATCACCCGAAAACCTTTTTATGTTTCGTTTATAGCTGAGTCCAGATCCCCCTAAATCCCCCTTAAAAAGGGGGACTTTGAGTATTTGTAGGGTGCGTCGCTGGCGATAAATCCTAAAAAAAGATCGACAATCTCAATCGCGACGCACCTTATAACATGGACTGGAGCAAATCAACCAAACTTTTCTGTTCTAACAAACTTATTCCGTCTTCCTTTTTCCCTCTTCCGTCTTTCTTCTTCCGTCTTCCTTTTTCCCTCTTCCGTCTTCCTTCTTCCTTCTTCCTATGACTTACGTTCCTGAAAATGCTTTAATCGTACAAAGCGATCGATCGATCTTACTAGAAGTTCACGCTCCCACAGCACAACAGGCGCGAGAAGCGATCGCCCCCTTTGCCGAATTAATCAAAAGTCCCGAACACATCCACACCTATCGCATCACGCCCCTCAGCGTGTGGAATGCGCGGGCGGCGGGAATGCCAGTTGAAGAGGCGATCGCAGCTTTGCGAAAGTATGCCAAGTATCCCATTCCTGAGTCCGTAGCGCAGGAAATTGAACTGTTGGGGGCGCGGTATGGATTAACTGTAATTGAAAGAATCGATGCGGCTAGCCCCGATTTACAACTGCGAATTGCCGATTTGCCCCTAGCAGAATTGCTGGTACGGGACGATCGCGTCAAACCAATGTTGGGCAAGCGCATCTCCGATCTTTGCTTTCAAGTCGATGCCGGGAATCGCGGCGTACTCAAGCAAGCTTTACTAGCGGTGGGCTATCCGGCAGAAGATTTGGCTGGATATGTCGAGGGTGCCGAATTAGGGATTTCTTTGCGCGATCGTACTTTAGCGGACTTGCCCTTTAACTTGCGTGCTTATCAACAAGAAGCAGCAGAGGCATTCTATCAGGACGGGGAGGTAAAAGGTGGAAGTGGGACGATCGTCCTACCGTGCGGGGCTGGTAAAACCATAGTCGGGATGTTAGCGATGAGTTTGGTCAAGCAAAAGACACTCATCCTCACCAGCAGTTTGACTTCAGTGCACCAGTGGCGCAGGGAAATATTAGACAAAACGAGTTTAACTGAGGATGCGATCGCTGAGTACAGCAGTGTTACCAAACAGACGGCTGCTGTCACCCTATCGACTTACCAAATGCTAAGTTATCGAGCGAATAAAGATGATGAATTCCCGCATTTCGAGTTGTTTAATGCGGAATCGTGGGGACTGATTATTTATGATGAAGTCCATCTATTACCTGCACCGATATTTCGGATCACTGCTGAATTACAAGCACGACGCAGGTTAGGTTTAACAGCGACATTGATTCGCGAAGACGGGAAAGAAGGCGATGTATTCACATTGATTGGGCCCAAGCGCTATGACGTACCTTGGCGCGAATTGGAAGGACAGGGATTTATTGCCACTGCGAATTGTACGGAAATCCGGGTCGCCCAAAATGAGGCGGAAAAAATGGAATATGCCCTAGCGCCCCGCCGCAGCCAGTTTCGGATTGCTGCGGAAAATCCGGGTAAGTTGGATGTGGTGCAAAGTTTGTTGCAAAAGGAAGCGGGACACCGTATTTTAATTATTGGTGAGTATCTCGAACAGTTGGATGCGATCGCCAAAATTACCGAATTGCCTCTGATTACGGGGAAGACTAAACAGGCAGAGCGCGATCGGTTATACGAAGCATTCCGTCACAAAGAGATTCCCGGATTAATTCTATCTCGCGTGGGCAATTTTGCCGTCGATTTACCCGATGCCGATGTGTTAATTCAAGTATCGGGAAAGTATGGTTCTCGCCAAGAAGAAGCGCAGCGCCTCGGACGAATTCTCCGCCCCAAACCCGACGGACACAATGCCAGCTTTTATACATTAGTATCGCTACAAACTTGCGAGGAAGATTTTGCCCGACACCGCCAACTGTTTCTGACTGAACAGGGCTACAACTATCGCATCGAAGTTCAAAAAGATGTTTAGTCAGCGATCGATAAATTCTTGGTAAAACTGCTCATGCAAACCTAAGAAATTATCCATCCCCTTCTTTGTCATATACCCGCTCTTCTTACCAGTGTGCGGATTTTTTACGTAGCTATAAATTTCTTTTGAAACATTAGGATTCTCGCTCCACCTAATGTTGAACGCTGCATAGCTTGGGAAAAAGGTCATTGCTGCATAAGCATCAATGTGGTCATGTATCCACCATGCCAATGCTGTCCAATCTTGAGTGCGATCGTAGTAAGGGATGAATGATGTAACAATAATACATACTGTTGCTCCCATATACCCCTCTGAATCTTTTACGTCCCAGATATGTTCTGCATAGTTGGACTCATTACTGGCACAGTTGTACTGATTTTTATTCTCTGCTCCTTTGGCGTTCACCGCACAAGAACGATAAGCTGAGCGGATACTAATCCGACCAAGGGCATCTTGAATTGGTTCAAGCACTCTCTCACACAAATTCTTTCCTGCTGCGATCGCCAAGTCAGGATCGCTAGGAATGTTAGGGATACCTTGAATTTGAGAGATTTCCGAATAAAGAAACTCACGCATGAAAAAACTCTTAGAGAGTTGAACCCGTCCTAGTTCTTCCAAAGCTTTAACAGTTTGTGGCTTTCTCATATAATGAACTACAGCAATTAGAGGTGAATAGCTTAATGTTAAACACTGACAGATAATTTAGAAGCATTGTTGCAGCCCAAAGCAACGTTCCGGTTGAGTGGCTAGAAATAACTTTTGCATCACCACCAATATCTTTCGGTAGTCCGCTCCAACCGGGTTGTTAGAGCGCGGCGATCGCCACTTGACGCTGTTATTGTCCGCGTCCTGGTTTGCAATCTGCAAAACCTAATGCCTGCGTATCAAGGAAACTAGCGATCGCCATCTCAATGACTGCTTCGATTGGGTATTCAATTTCAGCAGCACGAGCAATTAGGGCAGCACGAATTCGTTCAGGAAAACGTCCTAAAATAACTTCGGCATCAGCGAGGGAAAGTTGCTCTTGAAGTTTGGCTTGCATGGCTTTACATCTCAGTTGGAATTTGGACGTTGTAAGGGGGTTCAGCAGCTCTTAGAATGATGGCTTCTAGCTCCAATAGTAACGCAGGGTTCTCAAGCGTGAGAAATTGTCTGTACTGCAATCCGTATGTCTTCATCGCTATATTTATCGAGCCATGCCCACAAAAAAGCTTTGTGCCCACCACTGAAGCGACCTCGTAAGCTCTTGGTTTTACCGATGTAGAGCAATCCATCAGTTCTGTGCCTGATTGCATAAATGCCAGGACGCGCAGGAATACTCTCAAACCCACGGGTCAATGGTTGACATTGCTCAAACGGAATGAAAGCAATCGCGTCTAGAATTCTTCGTGCTTGGATTTGGAGGTCAGAATCATTCGTTGGCATGAAGGCAAGAAGGCTAATTGCACAGAAATCATAATCCCACAAATTCTGTTACAACCATCATCAACTAGGGATGGTTTCCTGCGCGATCGCACAGAGAAGGCGATCGATCCCGAGCTGATTTGAGCCTTGGCCGTGCCTGTGTTTTTCTAGGATATGGGAAAGGGGCGAGCGATCGAGGGAAGTTGCGGGCGATCGGGTTTCACCTGTCTGTAAAAAATGTAACGTTCGCACTCACCGGACGCTAGTAATTTCTGCACCATAACCGATCAACTCTCTGCGGTTGGTGTGCATGGGCGTTGCTAGACACCATTTGAGCTAGATTGTGTTACAGTTGCATCATCTAGCATACGCATTAATAAACTTGCAAAACCTAGAATCTCAAAAGTTTTTATTGGATCAGAGGTATCCAAGAAACGATGGCTCTGTGGATTCTTAAAAATACCGATTGCGCCTCGGTACATAGAGTGTACTGCCTCCTGTTCTGCATTTACTGAACTAAAAATGAGCTTTGGTTGATTAGGATTAATAACCTTTGAAACCAGAGCAAGTCCTACATCAGTTTGTGCTGCTGATCCACGAACTCGAATTTCTTCCTCGACAGTTTTCATAGCATTGAATATGGCCTCATCATAAAGTCCAGATTCAAACTGTTGCTGGCATCGGTGAATAATTTTTGGATGCAGAGAATTGATTGTAAATTTGAAGCTAGTCTGGGGTTCAGGTATCATCTGACCTAACCTGCGCTGCAAGTCGTCAATTAGTTCTTCACTCGACATCGAATCTGCGCGATGCTTGTAGAGAGTATTTTCAAATGGTGTTAGAACCTTTTCATAAAGTTCCCCAACATACTGACGACGTAAAGCATAAGTAGCCAAAAGAGCTGACCAGTAATTATACCAATCCCACAGGGATCTAAAAGAATTTGGATTGTCAACGTTGAAGCCTTCATTTTGTAGAGATTCCAGCTTCAAACTCACTTCCATATATAGCTGCTTATACTCATCATCTTTTTCCTGAATACGTGCTTCACCTGTTGCAACTGTCACCATAAGTGTCTGAAGTTCGTGAATTTTCTGCACAAGTTGTTCAAGTGATTGGGGTGTCATATAGAAAAATAATCTCTATTATTGATTAGTTATCAGTTTCGCAGTCTAACAATTTAGTTTAAATGCGCGCGCTCTTTCCAGAATAGAAAGACTTTCTAATAGTGCTTCTACAACTTCTCTTTTTCGTCTCATATATTAATTACTAAGATAAAATTAAACAACTTACAGTTTCAGCAATGCTCGTACTTGTATCTCTCTACTTGTACTTTATGTTAATAACAGTCTCCCCTTGTGACCCCACTCTAAAATTCACATTACAAGGAATACCTATTTCATTTAGGTTAGTGCCAATATTTATACCTGCTTCTTTGGCAATTTTTATCTCTAACTCATCGACCCCGTTTTCTTGGCCCGATCTAATTATTTCCTTGATATTTTCAAGATCATTCCCCTGACTTAATGTAGCAGCATCAATAACCTTCTGAGCTAGTGGTTCAATCAATAGTTTCCATATGTCATAACCAGGGATAAGGCTTCTCCAACCATGAGGAAAAGCCGATTTTAAGGCAATTGCAGCTATATCATTGTAATCAATTGAGACTTTCTTAGTCATCGCTTAATTTGCCCGAGCAATCTCTAGAACTTCGTTGTGATCCGCAGCAACTGCGTACACCTTCGCGTCAAATTCACCATCAAAATGCGTGTGAACCACTAGCTGAACACAAAACCAAGGACTGTAGATCGCAGTTGCGACGTACTCCCCCACAATGGGAATGCGGGCCAACTCTCGTTTTTCGTTGTTAGACCAACCCCGTTCCTGCGGGCTTCTAGTGTGAAAAACACTTTCATTGACATCACAAACTCCTTTGAGTTGCATAACAGTCTAGCTCAACCGCAGCAGCTACTAGACATCTCCGAAAACAATCAAAGCCTCTAGACATCTCCGAAAACAATCAAAGCCTCTGTGTAGTTAAGCTCCTTGACGTAAATGTAATCATCCTAAATTAGCTAGTGTGCACGATAAA
>NZ_SRRZ01000115.1 GCF_013179805.1 Microcoleus asticus IPMA8
CAATCGAACCACGGCGCAAGCCCCTTTTCTCCATTAACTATGATTCTCTAGGCTCCTTAAGCATCTCAGGAGTTTTCTGCACCACTAAGGCTACAGCGTCATAATCTTCCTTTTATCCCATATCGGTCAACCCCTTACGGAGTTATGGGTTGACCGATTGTTGTCACCCCATCACTCTGTAAGGGCAAAGCGAAAGAAGCTCCCTAGCCCGATCGGGAAAATTAGTAATATTTTTAACCAAAAGGAGGGATTTTATTTAGCTATTGGAGTGTGTTTTTCTAAATTCATTCTCAGGCTTCCGAATCGTATCGGCTCAATAAGTAGGGGGAGCAGTTATTCTAGTTGCCAAGACAAGCCCAAGGGATGAAGAGAAGACTTTTCGCGGATAATAGTGGATATAGAAGGAATGATTCTCAGTTGAGAAATTCGGTCACGCACATACTCAAAAAAACTGATTCCCAACTGACGAGTAGTAGCAACAAGAAACATAAAAGTTTCCCTTGCCTGAGTACCCTCAATCGTCCCAGTTGCATAGCAGATATTACGTCGCTGCACCAGAGTTCGGGCAGCTAACTCAGCCGGATTATTATGCAAAGGTAATTCAGGATGCTCTAAAACCCGCTCGCAACTCCGATACTTTTGTCGCAGTTAATTGTTGGCGTTCATTCAACAATTCATAACCGCTTTTCGTTGTAAAAAGTAGCCAAAATTTAGACTTTAAAGGCAGTGCAGCTTCTGCACTAGGAGCATCTTTGTAAGCTAATAATTCCCGATAATAGTCCCAAAAATATTCGATCAACTACCCTAAAATTACTTGATGGCAATGTTGTCATCACCAAAAACTGAGATGGCGTCAGGTATTTATGTAAATGAGTCTGGTAGAATCTTCGTATCATTATTTTTTTGGATAAGCAAGCGTGTAACAATTCTGCTGCCTATCTTTTTTTACCACAAGTTGGCTCAATCCTTACTAACTATGGGTTTGGGGCGGGTTGTCACCCCTCCAGGAGGCACAATATTCATCAATAAAATTGATGGTGGATCGAGATGGGCGGGCTTCATCCACAGACAGCAACTGAGTTTGGGTCGTTTTCGGCTATTATAATCCCATCAGAGTGACACAAGAGCAATAAATTGCCTGTTGAAATTGTCTAAAGGGTTGTGGGGTATGAGGTGTAGGGTGTAGGCGCATGCAAATTAAATTCCTATTAACTTATGCTAGGTATCAATGTCGGAAGAAGTCACTATGCTTGGTAAATCAAGGATGCCCTTATCACCTGGACTTTTCAGAAAAATTCCCCTACAAATAATGCTAATTGTTCCATTTGTTGTTCAAACAGTTGGAGCAGTGGCTGTTGTTGGTTATCTTTCCTATAGAAACGGTCAAAAAGCAGTAAATGATGTAGCTACTCAGTTGCGGAATGATGTTAGCGATCGCATCAACCAAAATCTAACTTATCTGCTTGCTATTCCCTTTCAATCCTTTGAAAACTATGATGCAGCCCTGAGCCAAAACCGCATCGATCTTAATAATGGGAGAGACGTAGAGAAGTTTCTATGGGGACAACTTCCTGCCTTTCCCCTTGTTGCTGCCGCAGCTTTTGTTACCCCCAATCAAGAGTTTTTTGCAGGTGAGCGGCAGGATGATGGCGCGATCGTCATCCGTACTTCGGAGGTAGAAAATAACCACACTTTGACGACCTATACCGCCAGTCCAGAGGGGGAACGCCGAGAAATTATCAACGCCGGGAACCCTAACTTTGATCCCCGCAACCGCCCCTACTATAAAATTCCAGTCCAGCAAAAGCAAGCTGTTTGGGCAAAACTGTATCCTCACATTACAGGTAAATACCTATACATTGCGGCTGGCAAACCCATATATACCAAGACTGGAGATATCCAAGGAGTGTGGATGACAAGCTTAAATCTAATAATGTTTGGGGATTTTTTAAGCCAACTCAAAATCGGTAAAACTGGGCAAAGTTTTATTCTGGAACGTTCTGGAGAAATGATTGCCACCTCTACAGGGGAAAAGCCCTTTCAATATTACCCAGACAAGGTTGTCCAACTGCCAGAGCAACGAGTTCAACGACTCAAGGTTGTCAATAGTAGCAATGCCATCACCCAAAAAGCGAGTCAAGCTTTGCTAGAGCAGTTTCAGGATTTTCAAAAAATCCAAGCATCTCATCAACTGGAATTTACTGTCGATGGTAAAAGTTATTTCGTCCAAGTCGATCCTTTTCGAGATAGTAAAGGTATTGACTGGTTGGTGGTGGTGACTATTCCAGAAGCAGACTTTATGAATCAGATTAATGCCAATACTCAGACTACAATCCTGCTCTGTTTAGCAACTTTGATTTTGGCAATTTTGTTGGGTATCCTGACCGCTCGCCGGATTATCCATCCTGTGGAGCGGATCACTACTGCTTCGGAAGCGATCGCTGGGGGCAATCTCAACCAACAAGTGGAGGTTAGTTCCATCGTTGAACTTGGCAAATTAGCCAACGTTTTTAACGGCATGACCAGACAACTGAAGGATTCTCTAGATGCCATCCATTTGGCAAATGAAGAGTTGGAAGCTAGAGTGGAGCAAAGAACTGGAGAACTGCGCCTAGAAAAAGAAAAGTCAGAACAATTACTTTTGAATATCTTACCTGCCGAAATTGCCGATCGCCTCATGCGGACTAATGAATCTCCTGCTGAACATTTTGAAGAAGCCACGATTTTGTTTGCGGATATCGTAGGTTTTACTACTATCTCGGCACGGATAGAGCCGATGCAATTGGTAGCAGGTTTGAACCAAATTTTCTCTACGTTCGATCAACTCACTGAGAAGTATGGCTTAGAGAAAATTAAAACCATTGGGGATGCCTACATGGTAGTTGGTGGTTTACCCGTTTCTCGACCGGATCATGCCGACGCGATCGCCAACATGGCGTTGGATATGCAAGCCTATATGCAAGAGGTGGAGAATATTTTTGGGGAATCTCTACAAATTCGGATCGGGATTAATACGGGTCCTGTAATTGCGGGAGTAATTGGGATTAAGAAATTTATCTATGACCTCTGGGGTGATGCGGTGAATGTCGCCTCAAGGATGGAATCCCACGGCAAACCGGGATACATTCAAGTCACCGATGCGACTTATCTCAAATTACAGAATAAATACTTACTAGAGCCAAGGGGTACGATCGAGGTCAAGGGAAGAGGAGAAATGATGACCTATTGGCTTTTGGGTCGGCGGGGAGGAATATTAGCCACTAGCACTCGATAGGTGAATAACTGTTACAATAACGTTAACTAAGGGTTATTTTAACTCAATGTTAATTATTGAATTATCTAGGAGAGAAAACTGCCTATGCTAGCACCTTTCATCCCAACATCTACTGTATTGCACAGGTACAGAATTACGGCTAGACCTTCTCAGAAGCCTGAATCTGGCTTACAATATCTGACATTGGCCAATATCCCCAAGATTCTGTAATCTGCTGGTTCTCAATCTTAAATATTTCTAACGCCTCAAATTCTATTTTAACTCCACTGGCAGCCATACCAACAAACTCACCCAGGTGCGTAGCTGTAAAGTGGCCTCGAAATACAACTTTGTCATTTTCTTCAATGAGATCGTCAATCACCACTTTGATATCTGGAAAGGCTTTGTGAGTCGCCTTCAGTATCTCAATCGCATCCTCGACGCTTCGCACTTGAGGTAGCCCGTGATCTAGATAATTCGGCACAATATACTTATATGCAGCTTCGTAATCTTGATTGTTATAGATTTCAAAAAACTGTTTAACTACTTCCTTATTAGGTAGTGCTAAACAAGTAATAATGGATGAAATACCAGATTGCACCGATATGATTTTCTAAAGATTTTGAAAAGGACAAAGTTTTTCGGACTAGCCGAGACACCCGTTGCCTCAACGTATTGTTGAAGCGCTCAATGTAGCTGGTGAGAGCCTGTTTCTTTTCCCACCGCTTTCCGGTCGTTTGGTCGGTAGAACAGCCCCATACGCTGCCCAAAAGTCCGTGTATGCAACTGCGCATTGGCGGTAGACAGGTGGTAACGATTGCCACAATTGGCGGGTTGCAGCTTCATCCCGACTTCCAATGTAAACACCCACAATCTCGCGGGTGTTTGCATCCAGGGCCAACCAGACCCACTGTTTGTTTCCCTTGTTATCGACAAAGGATCACAACTCATCACACGCTCATTGTTAGCCTCCCCTTTTTTTGGGTGTCACTTGGACTTGGCGTGACACCCCAGCATATTTCTCATTGATGTAGGGAAAGTAGCCATTGCTCAGACACCGCTTGTTGCACGGGCAATGCCAGCGAGGGAAATGCGTTCCAGCAGCAAGCGGTCAATCAATGCCCGGGTTGCTGTATCAATCACTTTCTTGTGTGGATGCAAGGGCAAATTGCCGTCCACACTCATGACACTTAAAGCGCTGTTTACCGTTGTGGATGCGACCGTTTTTGACAGTTCGGGAAGATGTACACATGGGACAAGCATGCATGAGCAGACAAAGATAACCAGGAAATCAACTTTAACTCTTATATCACTTATCATTACATCTTGAGCGCTACCCCTTATTAGTCAGGGTATTCATACAATCTCATTTCTAGTTTGACAGGTAAATCATACACGAACGCTGTTACGTTGTAAACTTGTCTTTTTGAGTTTCCAGAGCGATCGCATACGTTTATTAACATTTTCAGTAGTTTTGTGAAAGTTGCGTAAGTCCTGACCTACTTTCCTCACTTGCCTACAACTGATACCAGTGCTCGATCGATTGCTGCCAATACGTCCGCATCCAGTTGTATTCCTGATGCAGCAGCGTTATCAACAATTTGTTCCGGACGACTAGCACCGATAATGGCTGAAGATACGTACTCAGAGCGTAGTACCCAAGCCAGAGCTAACTGTGGCATACTCAACCCTAAGTCTTGGGCAATGGGTTTCAGTGTCTGTACTGCTGTTAGAATGCGATCGCTAAACAACTCCTCCAACAAAAACCAATTCATTTTTTCATTTGCAGCGCGAGAATTTTGAGGTGGAACTTGTCCTGGCTGGTATTTGCCTGCAAGTACACCTTGAGCTAATGGCGACCAAACAATCTGACCAACACCATTAGCTGCACACAATGGAAACACTTCAGCTTCCGGTGTGCGCCACAGCATAGAATACTGAGGCTGACTGGAAACAAAGCGTTCAACATCAGCAAGATTGAATGCAGATTGAATTTGCTCTGGGCTCCACTCGCTAAAGCCGATGTAACGAGCTTTTCCCTGACGCACTACCTCAGTTAGTGCCGTCATTGTTTCCTCCAAAGGCGTGTTCGGATCGTAGCGATGACATTGATACAAGTCAACATAATCGGTACACAATCGGTGTAAGGAAGCATCAATTTGTTTTCTGATCTGGGCTGCTGACAGTCCTTGGTCAGTAGGTGACGTAGGAAAGAAGACCTTAGTAGCTAGGATATAGGACGATCGCTCAATTCCTTGTAATACTTCCCCTAGAAATGACTCAGCACCGCCAGCCGCATAAGAATTAGAAGTGTCAATGAAGTTAATACCAAGGTCAAAGGCTTTGTAAATGCAAGCCTCTGCATTTTGCTGTTCGACACCCTCACAAATACCCCAGGAACCAAGACTGATTTCTGAAATATGCAATTCGCTGTTACCCAATTTTCTGTATTTCATTTGTATTTCTTATTTCAATGTTTTTATCTTTATTTATAAAAAATAAAGATAATTCGTCAAAATAATTGTAACCGTCCAAGATACTATAAGGCAATGAGAGTTTAGGCGGTATTTTCAAGATCGATTAAATTATGAGTTGGCAACAGCCTCCTTCTCCTCATTTGATTGCAAAGTCATAGGTATCTGTATTCCAGAAACTAATACGCAAGATAACATAAATACGGATAAAGCTAACCATAAAAAATGATTGCTATGAAAATAAAAGGTTGATAAACATAGAAAGATAAGTCCCAGTAAGCCGCTGACCAAGTACGTATTGCGTACAGCAGAACCCTCACCCAAGCCAGAAAAATATCCATCTAGAATATAAGCAACTCCCGCACCCACTACAACAATGGGTATCCAAAGGATATAAATTTTAATTGCTTCTATCAATTCATAATGGCTAGTGAACAGATGAAATATCGGGTCAGGAAAAAGGAAAGCAGCTAGTCCAACTAATAAACTAATCACCAGATTGGTTGCTAATGCAATTTGCAAAAGTGGCACAAATTTATGTGTTGTTCCTTGACCTTGAAAGTTACCGATTAAACTTACAGTAGCGTATTCTACTCCATCACACATATACATACTCAATGCTACTATTTGAAGGAGTAAAACATTTTCAGCCAGAACCTCAGTCCCCAATGTAGCACTAAAAGCATTGAAAAGGACAAAAATAGATACGATAACTATAGACCTAACAGATAGATTGCCATTCAAAACAAAAGCAGTTTGCAATGCGGACAAATTTAGGACTTTTCCTGTTAAACTACCTATCTCTTTTAAGGGAAATTCACTGCCAATCATCACAAGCGCTACAAATAAGGTTAGATACTGGCTAATAGCCTGCGACAATCCCGCCCCCATGCTTGACCAATCCCAAAGGACAATGTAAAGGTAATTCAGTGCAACATTAGCAACATTCCCAATAATAGTGAGTAAAAGAACTTTGCGGTTTTGTTCTCTTCCAAGAAACCATCCAATTAAGACTAAGTTGACGAAAGCCGCAGGCGCTCCCCAAATCCGACTATTAAAATAAGTAATACCGGCAAGTTGCACATCTGGAGTAGCGTTCAACAACATAAAGCCTAGCTTCCCCAAAGGGTATTGCAGCAGCAGAAAAAGCATACCCAATCCCAAAGCGATTAAACCATTTTGTAGCCCTGCTAGAAGTATGTCTTCTCGGTCATCTCGTCCAACTGCTTGAGATGTAATCGCAGTTGTTCCTGACTTAATAAAAGAACAACTTTCGTATAAACAATCAAACAAAATAGCACCTAATGCCACCCCTGCTAAATAACTAATGTTTGACAGGTGTCCCAGGAAAGCTACGCTGATTGCACCCGATAAGGGTATTGTAATATTCGACACTACGTTGACAGCAGCGATTTTCAGAAAGCGATATAGAAAGTCGTATTGAAGCAATGTCAAAGTCCCTTGGGATAGATACTCCAGTCTAGTTTATCAGTATTTTTTGCCTGATGCCAACTTGAAATGAAGTCAAGCAGAATATAGACTTTTGCACGATGTCTATTAGTTTTAATCAATGAAAATTTCAATGACAAACTCTGTTCCTTCTCCCAGTGCAGAAATACAACTCAGTTTTCCGCCGTGTTTTTCTTCTACAATTTGACGCGATATCCCCAGTCCCAACCCAGTCCCTTTGCCCACGTCTTTAGTGGTAAATAGATGATCGAAGATACGATTTTTTACCTCTTCCGACATTCCATTGCCGTTATCGACGATGGAAATTTTTACCTGTTCGCCTTCCACTTTTGTCCGAATAGTGATTTGATTGGGATGGGCTTCAATCTCTGCAAAATTCCGTCCTTGATTGGATTCTTCTAAGGCATCGATCGCATTCGCCAGCAGATTCATAAATACCTGGTTTAATTGTCCCAAATAACATTTTACTTTGGGAATCTTGCCGTACTCTTTAATGATTTGAATTTCAGGATGCTTTTCGTTCGCTTTCAGGCGATGGCGTAAAATCATCAAAGTGCTATTGAGTCCTTCGTGGATATTGGCTTCAACTTTATTGGCCGTATCTGCGCGAGAAAAAGTGCGGAGGGAGGTGCTGAGGTTTTTGATGCGATCGCATCCTATTTTCATGGAACTCAACATTTTGGGTAAATCTTCTACTAGATAATCTAAATCTATTTCCTCTGCTTTATTAATCAATTCTGCTTCCGATGGAGGAAACTTTTCTTGATAGAGGCGCAAATAATCAATTAAGTCTTGGACTCCAGCATGAGCTTCATTAATGTTCCCGGCAATGAAACCAACGGGGTTGTTGATTTCATGGGCAACCCCTGCCACTAGATTACCTAATGCTGACATCTTTTCACTTTGGATCATTTGCATCTGAGTTTGCTGAAGTTCATTCAAAGTCTGCTGCACTTGGTGATAGAGGCGGGCATTTTCCAGAGCGATCGCCGCTTGACTAGAGAGAAAATTCAGCACTAGGAGGCGCTCGGGACTAAACACCCCACTGGTTATCCGATTTTCTAGATACAAAATGCCGACCAAATTCCCCTGATTTAGAATTGGCAAACCCAGCAAACTCTCCGGCTGGTGGTACTCTAAATAATCGTCAATTACAGGCATATCTGTTTTGAGGCGATCGATGACAACTGCTGCTAGGGTGTTTTTAACATACTGGATTAATTTAACGGGAACGGTGGGATGGTTCTCTAGGGGTTCCGTTTGCAAGCTAATGTGTTCCAAGGTAGCGATCGCCCGCACTTGCCATTGTTGATCTTGGCAGAGCATCAGTGCACAGCGATCGGCTCCAGAGTTTTGTAGCATGGTTTGGGTCACAATTTGCAGCAACTCATCCAGGTCGATCGTGCGGGAGATGACTTGGGAGATTTGCAGCAGGGTCGAAAAATCTAGAGCATGGTTGATGGAGGTGTTGGAGGTACTCTGGTGGGTGCTCGAATGAATGGAGTAAGTAGGATTGCTGAGCGTGGATACAGTTTCTAAAATAGTGAGGGGTTGGGCGGACTCTTGTAAGATAGGGCGCAGCAGATCGGGATAATATTTTTCTAAATCATCTGTTTTGGCTTTGGCTTCCCAGCGGGCGTAGCAGTAGTAAGCTTGCTGCATATAAACCTGAGCGACTTTTTCTTTGCCCCAGTCGAGGTAGAATTTGGCGGCGAGTTCGTTGGCTAAGGCTTCTTCGTTGAGGAATTGGTTTTCTTTAGCGAGTTGAATGGCGCGATCGTAATAGTCGATCGCTTCTAGTTTTTGCCCCAGTACCCGATACCGTTCTGCTTCTACCAAAAGAAACTTATGTTGGTAATTCATTGGGGCATAGTGCCCCCATTTCTTCAGCTTTTTCTGATTCGCGTTAATGCACTTGAGAATTTGCTGGCGTTGTGAAGAGGTTGCAGTCCCGTAAATTGCCAGTTGTGCCAGAGAATCGTAAAAGAAGTGCAGCACCGTTGGGAGCGAGGAAACACAGTTTTCAAAGTAGGGTTTAGCAGCATTTGACTTCTCAATTGCTGCGTCATACTGCCCGAACAAATAATGAAGATGCTGCTGGCAAACGTAACTAAAAAATAACCCTGTACGATCGCTCGCAGCCACCTGTGCGGGAATATCTTCAGCCACCCGATAGCTTTCGCCGGACAAGCAACTCGGATCGCTAGAATTACCCAGAAGATTTAAGGTCGCTTGATGGTATATCTGGATGTAAAGAGAGCCGTTTTTTTGGTTGAAAGGAGCGATCGCCGTTATGAAAGAACGAATTGCTGCTTCTGCTTCCGTTAAGTTCTCCCCTGTCCAGTAGCGATTGTAAGAATGAACCAAAGCTGCCCAAGCAGCATATTCTACATCTCCCGTTTCTAAACCGCTCTGGTAAGCTGTTAACAGCGCTGGCATTGTATCTGCGATGCGATCGCGCCAATGGCTGATAAACGTATAAGTCATAAATAGCACTTTCGCTTTCAAATCCGTCGCGTTAAAACGCTCTAGTAATTGCAGAGAAAGTTGTCCAAACTGATAGCCTCCTTCGATATCCATGAGTATGCCGCAGAGGATCAGTCCATACCAAGCATAGCCAAAAGCTGATAGGGCGGTATTGCCGTGCCGTACAGACAAGTTAACCCGCTCAAATACCAGTAGCGGCATCAACTTCGGAGCACAAAGATAGGCAGCAGAAGCAGCACTAGAAAGAATTCGCATCGCTGCCAATTTGTTAGCATCTGTCATATTTGGCAGATTCACAAGCTGTTCCGGTTTCTTGTTACCGAGAATCAACTTAGTTTTGGCTAAACCCAGCAATACTTGAGGCTGAGTCGGGTTTTTGGGAAGCCGAATCCCAAACTGCCCGAGCACATCAATTGCTGTGTAAACGCCATCCTGGGGCTGGCCTTGGGCAAGGTAAGCGAGGATTTGAATCTCGTAAGCGCTAACTTTGTCGATCAGTTCGTTTGCTTGTTGCAAAATCGCAGTAATTAGCTGTTCCATCTGTTCAAATTCGCTGCACAAATACGCTGCTTCGGCTGCCAAATTGTGCAGCGCCAGCGTCAGAGTATATTGTTCTTGCCAGCTATCGGCTGGTAAGCTGCTTATACCTGTATTGACAAATATCAATGCCGCGTCAAAGGCTGCGGCAGCTTTTGCAGTTTTCCCAGCCTGCAAGTTGAGCGAGGCTAATTCATAACGTGCTGTTCGTTCGCAAATCAGCCCGCGGGCAAAGTTGAAATGACCGACAATATCAAAAATTCTTTCCTGACGTTGAGTTTGACTACTTTTTTGCAGCAACAGTTGCCCTATTTTCAGGTGAGTGGCTTGTTTTCGATCTTCTGGAATTAGGGAATAAGCCGCTTGTTGAATGCGATCGTGTAGAAATTTGTAGTTAGGTAATTGATTGGCGGTAGTTGGCAATAAATCGGTTTTTTCCCGAGGTTCTTTTCCTTGATAAAACTTGTAAATTTCACTGGTTGGTAAGATGAATCCTTCTTGCAATGATTTCCACAAATCCGCCGCCGTTTCTTCTGGCGACTTCTCGCTGACTACCGCCAATGTATTCAAATCAAACTGCGCTCCAATGCACGCAGCCAACTTCAGCACATCCTGAGTTTCTGGCGGCAACTTCTGCAATTGCACCGCCATAAACTCCACCACATCATCGCTGATAATTAGGGCTTTAACTTGGGCAATATCGCACTGCCACCCCCCTGTTATCCCCCTCTGTCCCCCCTTAGTAAGGGGGGATGAAAGGGGGGTGGAGTTAAACGCAATCAGCCCATCTTCCTGTAGCGATTTGAGAAATTGCGTGGCAAAAAAGGGATTGCCTTTGGTTTTTTGATAAACTAAGTCGGTTAACGGCTGAGCCAAAGGGCGATCGCACGAGAGCGTATCTGCTATCAAATCGTTAATATCGGCTTGACTCAGAGGTTCCAAGGTAATAGTATTTACCGTTACTTGGGATTTTTCCATTTCTGCTACTGCCAACATAAATGGATGAGCCGGAGATACTTCGTTATCCCGATATGCCCCAATTACCAGCAAATTCTGACTATCTTTTTCGCTCATCAACACTTGCAAAAGCTTCAGGGATGCTGAATCTGACCACTGCAAATCATCCAAAAAAATCACTAAGGGATGTTCTTTTGTAGCAAACACAGAGATGAATTTTTGAAACACTAAATTGAAGCGGTTTTCGGCGGCACTTCCCAAAAGTTCAGAGACAGGCTGTTGTTGGCCAATAATTCGTTCCAGTTCGGGAATTACTTCTACAATAACTTGACCGTTGTCGGCAACAGCCTCCTGAATTTTTATTTGCCATTGCTGTAGCTGAATGTCGCTTTCTGAGAGTAATTGCTCCATCAATTCTCGGAAGGCTTGCACAAAAGCACTAAAGGGAATGTTGCGTTTAAATTGGTCGTATTTGCCTTTGATGAAATAACCGCGTTGGCGAACTATGGGTTTGTGAACTTCGTTGACTACAACGGTTTTACCAATGCCGGAAAATCCTGCAACTAGCATCATTTCCCTGCGGGATAAATTCGATTCCCCCCAGCCTCCCTTAGTAAGGGGTGAGTCTTCTTTTCCTTCGTTTCTCTCGTTTCCAGGCTCTTCTGGAAAACGAAATTTAGAGGGGTTCGCTACTCGATCGAATGCTGCTAATAATTGGGCAACTTCGGTTTCTCGGCCGTAGAGTTTCTCTGGTATGATGAACCGATCGCACACATCGCGCCGCCCAATGGCAAAACTCTCAATTTTACCTGTCTCATTGAGTTGCTGCAAACAAGTTTCTAAATCGGCTTTGGGCCCTAATGCACTCTGATACCGATTTTCAGCATTTTTAGCCATCAATTTGCTGACAATCTCCGAGAGCACAAGGGGAATTTTGGGATTAATTTCACGTACAGAGGGCGGTTGCTTGGCAATATGACAATGGAGCAATTCCATCGGATCGCTGGATTGAAATGGCAATTTTCCTGTCAGCAATTCATAAAAAGTTACACCTAATGAATAAAAGTCTGTGCGGTAGTCAAGCCCGCGATTCATTCTTCCTGTTTGTTCGGGAGATAAATAGCTGAGTGTTCCTTCGAGCACGTTGGGACTCATCAGGGTTTGAGTTTCCCTTGGCAGCAAAGATGCAATACTAAAATCAATGAGTTTGACTTGTTTAGTCTCTGGATTAATTAGAATATTGGCGGGTTTAATATCTTTGTGAATAATGCGCTGCCGGCAAAGTATATCTAATGTATTGCAGAGGTCGATCGCTATTGGGAAAAATTCAACGAGAGACGGAACAGTTTTCCCTTTCCCCGTCCATTCCTTCAGGGAAATTCCCCCAAAGTCTTCCACGATCAACGCATAGCCATTCTGGTACGTTTCCAGGCTGTAGGTTTGAATAATTCCGGGCAAGTTGAGGTTTTTGGCGATCGTGTATTGATTGCGAAAATTCAAGAGTTCGCTGAAGCTGGGATACTCGTTCCGCAAGACTTTAATCGCGACCGGTTTTTGGTCGCAGAGGCGAATTCCGCGATAAACTAGGGTGCGAGTGCCTGAATAAATTCGATCGACAATTTGATAACCAGTTAGTTCTATCATAGCAATAATTATTTTGTGATTACAATATTTGGTCTTACAAGTATAATCTAGTCCCAATCAGATTCTACCTTCGTATCAATACTGGAAAATACAGCTAATTTCCCAGACCGCGAACAGCTAACCGTTAACAGTTAACCGAATTCAGTTAACCGTTAACAGTTAACCAAATTCAGTTAACCGAATTAATTCTGGCTTTCAAGGCATCTCGCGCTTGTTCTCGATCGTCAAAATGGACTTTTTCGGTGCCCAAAATCTGATAATCTTCGTGTCCCTTTCCTGCAATCAGCACGCCATCTCCCGGTTTAGCGTCCATAATAGCAGTGCGAATTGCAGCGGCTCGATCGCACATCACGATCGGCTTTACTGCGGCGGGAATTCCTGCTAACACATCCTCCAAAATGCGATCGGGATTTTCTGTGCGCGGATTGTCGGAAGTAACAACAGCTAAATCGGCTAATTCTGCAACGATTTTACCCATGATCGGGCGCTTAGTGCGATCGCGATCGCCGCCACAGCCAAACACGCAAATCATCTGACCCGGAATAAACGGCCGCGACGCCTTCAACAAGTTCTCCAAACTGTCGGGAGTGTGCGCGTAATCGACAATAACGCTAATATCTTGTTCCGGGTTAATTTGCACCCGTTCCATCCGTCCCGGTACTCCCGAAAACAGAGATAATTTCTCCACAATTGCGGACAAATCTAAACCCAATTCTAAAACAGCACCGACAGCAGCCAACATATTTGATAAATTGAACTGACCGACTAAAGGCAAAACAAAAGCAGTTTCGCCCTTGGGAGTGTGCAGCATTCCCTTAACTCCATTGGGCTGATACTGCAAATCAAAAGCATACAAATCTGCCGTTTTGTCCCTAGTGCTATAACTCCAAACTTTTTCAGATTGAACGGTTTCAACTATGCGCTGCCCGTAGGGGTCGTCAATATTAATTACAGCGCGATTTTTGAGGTAAATTGGACTGAATAAAAGCGATTTAGCCTCAAAATAATCTTCCATATCGCGGTGATAATCGAGATGGTCTTGAGTCAAGTTGGTAAACACAGCAACTTCAAAACTACACCCCAAAACTCGCTGCTGCGCTAGGGCGTGGGAACTGACTTCCATCACGCCGTGTTTGCATCCGGCTGCTACAGCTTCTGCTAATTGCTTTTGCAGGTCAACTGCAAAAGGTGTGGTGTAAAGTGCAGTTTGTTGGAAGCCCGGCCAGCGAGTGTAAAGCGTGCCAAAAATCGCCGTCGGCAACTGCATTTCATTGAGCAAAAATTCGATTAAATGAGTTGTTGTAGTTTTGCCGTTAGTCCCGGTAACGCCGACAAGTTTTAATTTGCTAGCTGGATTGCCGTAAAAAGCAGTTGCTATTTGACCGCAAACTTGAGCCATATCGGCTGCTGCGATGACGCACGGAACTTCTTCTAGCCCCTTGCTAAGGGGGGAAGGAACCTCTTCTAGCCCCCCCTTGCTAAGGGGGGGTTGGGGGGGTGTCTTCTCGGCTGCTTGGGTGGAAATTATGGCGGCAACTGCACCAGATTCGATCGCACTTCGCCAAAAATCTCCGCCATCTACCCGAGTTCCCGGCATTCCCAAAAATAAATCTCCCGCCTGACAAGCGTGGGAATTAGTGGATAAACCCTTGACTTCGGCATCGAGGGCAGGATGTTTGGCGTCAAAGGAAATGCTGGGAACTGCTGCTAATAATTCTCTCAATTTCATCTGAAAAACTCCTTACTTAGATGTCTTGAATATGACTTGCGCAACACATTTTTTGAGCCGCTATCTACAGGCTTTTGCTGTGCGCACCATACAGGTTTACAGTAAAGTGCGTACCGCGAACCCCGAGGCCCGGATTAAGAGGTGAGTTTTTGCGTAAATCGTATTATTGTGACGGATCGATTTGCAAATATTTCTGTAACATTTGCTCCAATTGGACGACACTACAGCGGGGAGAAGGACGGGGTAACAGTTCTTCAGCGGAGAATCCAGCCTCGCCAACAGAATTTTTTGGCTGGGGCTGCACTTTAAACAAAACTGGAACTTCGTACTGATAAGCTTCAAACCAATCGTTGCGTTCAGTAATATCTCTGACTTCGAGTTGAAACTTGAGGCTTTCAATCTGTTCGAGTTTTTCTTGCAACCCTTCGCACAAGTGGCAGCCGGGTTTGCTGTACAAAATTAATCGCATCATAAGACTACAATTAGACTTGATATTAAATTCTCGAACGTGCGATCGCAAGTTGGCGAACCCAACGCGAGTAAGACGCAACTCACGGCTTTATTGGTCGCAATGCGCGATCGAAGTTATCTTAGCATTGGCTGCGAACAGATTACCGCGCTTGACAATCAAAACACTACAACCCCATCCCTCTCTTTCTTCTCTTCCTCTGTGCCCTCTGCGCCTCTGCGGTGAAAAAATAAATCTAGTTCACAAATCAAAGACTTAAATTTATTCACAACACCTAATTGTCAACTTAACCTTGACTAATAAATCAATCTTTAGTATAGTATATAAATAGCCCTACAGAAAGGAGGCAGTATGGACTGCACCGAATACGCAGAAGCCAAGCGAAAAGCAGCTAAAAAAATTAGCGCCGACATTCGAGAACGCTGGAACAATCGCATCGTCACACGAGGATTGCACTTGATGGGTGAAGCGGGGGCCGTGCAGTATTTAGCTGATTACGGGCGCGGAATTGGTACGGCAAAAGTTATTGGTTTTGCACTGTGCGCGGAGTCGGAAGGATATCAGGAAATGGCTTTTGGCTTTTGGAAAAGAGCTTTTGAATTGGAAACAGGAGAAAAGCCGATCGCCCTCAATACTCCAAACAATTCTACCGCCGATTTCGCTCCTGCTAAACAATCAACTTCCGCCCCAAAAATAGAAACTGCCAACAATCCCATTGTTCCCGAATTGCCACCGCACTTGCAGCCGGGAAGGATTGTGACGATGCAGCCAGTTGACGCGCCGAGCGATCGTTCTTATTATATCGAAAATCCCGATTATTGGGGGCAGCCGAAGCGCGACGGCAATCGAGTAGTTGTCATCGCGACGCCAGATAAAGTATACTACCAATCGCGATCGACTAACCTGCGGCAGCAGGCATCGATTGAGATCGATCGCACATTAATCGACACAGCCGCTAAAATTGGCACCTTTGTTTTAGACGGCGAACTGTATTACAAAAGCTGTACCGGCAGCGAACACCGCACGGGGGCGCAAGCTGCTACAGTTAATATTGAAAGCGGTTTTCCGACAATCCAGCCCAGCGCAATTTATGCCATTTTTAAAAGTTTGTTTTTCAAAGGCAATGATTTAACTACCGTGGCAGAATCCGAACGAATTGCAGCGGGAGTTGAAGTTGGCGAAATGGTGGCCAATTTATCCCCAGCCTTTGAAGTTGTACCGACATTTCGCACTACCGCCGAAAAAATCGTGCTGGCAAATCAGCAGGAATCTGAAAATAGAGAAGGCGAAGTTTGGGTGTTGCACAACTGCTGCTATGTGGGCGGCAAAGATGTTAAAAAATACCCGATGGTGAGGACTAAATACTGTCTAGAATTAGACCTTTTTATTGTCGGATTGACAAATACAAAAGTTGCGGGGCGGCCGTTTAGCGCCGTCAAAGTAGCGCAAGAAATCGATGGCAAATTAGTGCCAGTAGGAACAGTGGGAACGGGTTTTAGCGCCGGAGAAATGCAGGAAATTGCCCGACTCTACGAGGCTAACCCCAAAAGTGTCAAAATTAAAGTGCGATCGCAGGGTTTGACGGAAAGTGGCAAATTATGGCACGCACGATTTCTGGAATTTTGTTAAATCTGTAGGGAAACGGCACTGCCGTTTCCTTCCCCGAATATCTGAGTTCCAACACATAGTATCAGATAAAATCAGCGGAGTAAAAATCAATGGTTATCAGCAAAAACAATTTCTACATTTCTCCTGAAGACTACCTAGAAGGCGAGCGAGTAAGCCCGATTAAACACGAATACAGACGCGGACACGTTTATGCAATGACAGGGGCAAAAAAGCCTCACATTATTATTGGTAGTAATTTAGTTCGGCTGCTGGGAAATCATCTTCTGAATACGCCATGCTTAGTTTTATCATCAGATATAAAAGTCCGACTGGAAGAGGCAAATTGCTATTACTATCCTGACGTAGCGGTGACTTGCGACGAAAGGGATACCTCAACTACTGAAGATTTCATTTTATATCCATCTTTAGTAGTTGAGGTATTGTCGCCCTCAACAGCAGCTTTCGACAGAGGCGATAAATTTGCCGATTACCAAACTTCTCCGAGTTTGCAAGAATACGTACTCATCACTCAATCAGAAATCAAAATTGAGTGTTTTCGCGTCAATGCTGAGGAAAATTGGGTTTCTCAGATTTACCGACAAGG
Source organism: Microcoleus asticus IPMA8 (assembly GCF_013179805.1). Taxonomy (GTDB): domain Bacteria; phylum Cyanobacteriota; class Cyanobacteriia; order Cyanobacteriales; family Microcoleaceae; genus Microcoleus; species Microcoleus asticus. The sequence goes on from NZ_SRRZ01000115.1 coordinate 17,233, forward strand.
AGATGAGTTAGAGTTAAGGAGTATAGATTTTCGCTGCCCGATCGCACAAGTTTATCAAAAAGTCCCAGGCATGGTATTGTGATGTATGAAACCAGATTTTTAGTAGGAAAATTTTCTCGTCGGTACTTTGACCAAAACCTTAAACCTACTTCTTAGTAAAGACTTTAGTTTTTCTGCCGAAGCTAAAAGAGGGCTAAAGTCCTCATTACGAACCCAAAAGATAATTTACAAATAAAAAACAATGATTAAAATCTTACACCTTTCAGACATTCACATGGGCAGCGGCTTTTCCCACGGGCAGATTAATCCAGAAACTGGTTTAAATACGCGCTTGGAAGACTTCGCGGCGACGCTGAGCAAATGTATGGATAGAGCAATTTCTGAACCCGTAGATTTAGTCATATTCGGCGGCGATGCTTTCCCGGATTCTACGCCTCCACCATTTGTAAAAGAGGCTTTTGCTCGCCAATTCAGCCGCTTGGTGGACGCGCAAATTCCGACTGTTTTGCTAGTAGGAAATCACGACCAACATTCTCAGGGACAAGGCGGCGCGAGTTTGGGAATTTATCGGACTTTGGGAATACCTAAGTTTATTGTAGGCGATCGCCTGGACACTCACCTGATTCAAACCCGCAGCGGGCCCGTACAGGTGGTAACATTGCCTTGGTTGACTCGATCGACCTTAATGACACGTTCCGAGACTGAAAGCCTGTCTATGGGCGATGTTAACCAATTATTAACCGAAAAACTGACGATCGCAATGGAAGGCGAAATCCGCCGCCTAAACCCCGAAATACCAACCGTACTTTTAGCGCATTTAATGGCAGATAAAGCAAGTTTGGGCGCAGAGCGTTTTTTAGCAGTTGGCAAAGGTTTTAACATTCCCGTTTCCATGCTAACTCGCCCTTGTTTTGATTATGTTGCTCTCGGCCACGTCCACAAACACCAAAATCTTAATGCTTCCAACAATCCGCCCGTAATTTATCCCGGAAGTATCGAACGAGTTGATTTTAGCGAAGAGAAAGAAGATAAAGGTTTTGTGTTAGTTAATTTGGAACGGGGAAAAGCTGAGTGGGAATTTTGCACTTTGCCCGTGCGGGTGTTTCAGACTATTAAAGTGAATGTTTCCGAATCGGAAAATCCGCAAGCCGAGTTAGTTAAAGCTATTGGCAAGAAAGAGATACAAGACGCGGTTGTGAGATTGATTTACCAATTGCGATCGGAACAATTAGATTTAATCGACAACGCAGAATTGCACGCACTTCTGGGCGAAGCGCACAGCTACACAATTCAGCCGGAATTAGTCAGTCAGTTAGCGAGGCCGCGTTTACCCGAATTGAATGCTAATAATAGTATAGAACCATTAGAAGCTTTGAAAACTTATCTGGCAAGTCGCGACGATTTGAAAGATGTTGCGGAGAGTATGTTAGAGGCGGCGCAGGGTTTGTTGGGAGAGAAACAGGAGGTTTTGGTCGAATTTTAGGTCAAGTGTCGCGCATCTAATTACAGAATGATTTTGCTGCCAAATATTGTAGGGTGGGCATCTTGCCCGCCCTAAATATACTATTTAACTCCCAAAAATCTCACCCACCGCCAACCGAGTTCCATTGGCAAAATCCACCCCCGATTGCACCTTTTTCCCCGCTAACTGCACCTCCCGCAACAATAATAAACCATCACCGGTTTGGACGATCGCCCCCAAGCCCTTCACAACCTTAACAACTTCCCCATTTGCGCCCGACAACTGGGCTAAAACAGGCCATTCGCGTTCCAAAACTCTCAAATCCGCTGGCATTTGCAGCCAATATTCCGGCCCGACGGGCACAGTAGCTATCACCTTCAGAGAATTGCCGCGAAAAGTCGTCGTGCAATCCGGGAAAAAGCCCCTAACTTGATTGTGAAGGTCGATCGCACTTTTTGACCAATCCAGCACATAATCTGCACTCTTAATCATCGGCGCGTAAGTCGCCTCAGCATCATCTTGAAGAACAGCTTCAATTTGGTCATCCCTCAATTTCACCAAAGTTTCTACCAACAAATCCGCCCCAACTTCCGCCAACCTATCCGCCAAAGAATCAGCATTATCCAACAGCGAAATACCAGCAAAAGCCTTCAACAGCATCGCCCCAGTATCCATCCCAGCATCCATCAGCATAGTAGTAATTCCTGTTGTCTTTTCCCCGTCAAAAAGACAGCGCTGAATCGGCGCCGCACCGCGATACTTCGGCAAAATTGAACCGTGAACGTTAACGCAAGCCAAACTAGGAATATCCAGAATTTCTTGAGACAGAATTTGACCGTAAGCCACCACCACAAACACATCCGCCTCCGCTTCCCGCAACTTAGCAATTGTTTCAGCGTCCTTCTTGATTCGCTGCGGCTGCCAAACCGGGAGACTGTGATTTAAAGCCACATCTTTTACAGGTGAAGGCATTAATTGATTGCCTCTTCCCCGGCGTTTGTCCGGCTGAGTCACCACAGCCACAACCTCAAACTCTGGGTGACTTAGCAAACTAGATAAAGTAGGAACAGCAAAGTCGGGAGTGCCAAAAAAGACAATTTTCATATACTTTTAGTTAAGTAGAACTGCCCGAAAAAACCATAACATATTATAGAGGCGTGTTTAGCCAAAATCTATACAAGCCGACAGTTTATAGTGAGGTCGGAGCGGGCTTTGATCGTTGTCGATGGGTTGTAAGTATCAGGTGTGAACCCCCCTACATAGATGGTCAAATTTTTGGTAAAATCTTCAAGAAAACCTGTAGGGGCAGGTTCACCAACAATCTATAATTGACACCCCAAATATCTATAAACCCGCCCCCGCCCCACCAATAACCCCAAACAACCCTTAAATTCCATCAATTATTTAACATCTCGGTGGGGTGGGGGCGAGTTTGATAATTTGTCGATTGGTGGCAAATATTTCGGTGAACCAGCCCCTACCGAAATTATGTCTATTTAACCGGATTTGCGATCGCTCCTGAAATTTTTTTAAAGCGCTAACGCACTACCGGAACATGAAATAGAGCACAAAACCAAAGAAGATTACACACAGGCAAGACAGCCCTGCGCTATCTTCTTCCTCCGGGTTCAAAGGTTTCCCTGCGGCTGCTTGACGTTGAGGTACTATTGCTTCTGCTTCCCGGCGTTGACGTGCCCTTTTTTCTTCCTCCTGGCGCTGACGTTCCGCTTCTGCTTTCTGTTTTCTCTCCTCTAATGTACCCAAAGCCACATCGCGAATATGCAGTACACCAGGTAAACTCGGATCAATTTGCAAAGCGCGATTAAAATCTTCAATGGCCTGTTCTAACTGTCCTAATTTATGATAAACTAGCCCGCGATGATGGTAAGTATGAGCATCATTAGGATTTAATCGCAGTACCAGATCAAAATCTGCGATAGCGCCCTCATAATCGCCAACTTGATAATAAGCCAAACCGCGCTGAATATTCGCGTCTAAGCGAGAACTATCTAACTGTAAAACTTGATAAAAATCTGTAATTGCCGAGGAATATTCCCCATTGTTTGCCCGTTGTAAACCCCGTTGCCAACAAGACTCGATCGCGCTTAGTTGTAAATCCGCCCCCAAACCTTGCAAACATTGATTTAGCTTGGTTACATAGGGCAAATCATCAATGGTTAAAGCCGCAGCCAAAGCATTTAATAACTGACTTTGTTCTGGAATCGGCAAACCATGCAGTTTTAACCAATCTTGGACAGACAAATATAACTGTGCTGCGGCCCACTGCTTGTCAGCCAAACTCAACAGAGATACAGCTAAATCCAAACGCAAATCAGGAATTAATGCCGACTGTTCTTCAGCCAAGTTGTCATATAATGCCTGATAATAACCCACTGCAATTTCTATGACAGTCTCCTGTTCCTCTGCGGGCATTTTTGCCAACATTTCCGGGAGTAACTGCGGCAGCAAAGGTGTTTTTTGCTCGTTTGGAGGCAGAAATATCAGACAATATTCATCAACAATTAACCCGGCGATTAAAGCATGGAATATCCCGATAAATTCGGCCAAATCATTGTAATCATTTTTGTGCAAATGATAAGGGCGATGAATTTCGCTTAAATCTTCTCCTTCCTCTAGGGCACGGCGTTCAATTTCCGAAATTCGTAAATTTTGCTGATAGCCTTGAACTGTTTCCTCACCATAACGGCTATCAAAATCAGCCACAGGCTTACCATAGTCAATATAGGCTTGTCGTTTCCCTTGCCAATTCACAGCCCGTTGTTTGGCAAAATCATACAATACCTCAACCCAAGGTAATTGATGAATTGGGGTTTGGTAACGATATTTTTTGAAATTAATATGCCAAAAGCCAAAGCGCAAATAAAAGTCATCGGGCGTGGCGGATGAGTCTAAAATGAGTGTGGGAATTACCCGCAAACCTGCAAATAAGTTTTCCGCCGCCGCTTCTTCCCGAAAAACATTACTCCGCCAATAACCGCCCATAAATTGCACGGGCCGGCCCTCGGTGATATACTTGTCTAGGAAGTTTCGCAGATAATTGCTTAAAAATTCCTCAGATACCGGAAAGTTTTGATTTGGTTTAGCAGCATCGTGAGTCAAGACTGGCGGTGATAAGAAAACTCGTAAAATGGGTGTATCTTCAGGGTTTATGTTGGCAATAATGTTTTCGGCGGTGACGAAAATTGGGGAATTTTCTAAGTTTTTTTGTTTGACAATGGTGGCAATTGCTGTTTCGCGATTTGCCTGAGCAATCTCTCGTGCTAAAAGAGCATCTAACTGTTTTAATTCTAGTTGGAGCTGACGCTGTTCAGCGAGGCAAAATTTTTGCAATTCGGCGCGCAATACTTCTAGTTGGGCGCTGTGTTCGCGGTTGAGTTGGCCTTCATTGGCTTGAAAAGCCCAATTTAAATCCGCTAATTTATATTGTAACTCGCGGTTTAGCATACCTTCATTGCGTTGACAAGCACTATTCATTTCTGCGAGGTATTGCTGTAAATCTCGGTTTAATTCGCCTTCTTCCCTTGTGACATCAAGGGTGGCTTGATGTTGCAAGGCTTGGAGAATAGAAATATTTTCTTGTAGTTTTATTTGTTTGTTAGCGTTTTCTGAATTAATCTTGGCAATAGAGAGCGCAGTGTCTGCATTGATATTAGCAATAGAGAGGGCGGCTCCAGCTTGAATATCTGCTTGATATTCTGTCGAAAAAAGTTTCGCATTAGCATCATTTTTAATCTGAACCAAAACACTTTTTTTTCCTGGTAATGATTTCGTCATAAAAAATTGCTCCTATTTTGTATGGTTAAGGTTTGATCAACCAGATATTGATGGAATCTAAGCGTTATTTGGGGCTGTTGCTGGGGTGGGGGCGGGTTTATTCAGATGATTGGTGGGTGGCACAATTGAGCGGTGAACCCGTCCCTACGGATTTTATTGAAGATTATACCAATAATTTTACCATTCATGTAGGAGCGGGTTCATCCACATATGTGCTACTCATCGACAAACGATCAAAACCCCCCCACCCCTCTTTGGGATTTTTAATGGCGACGCACCCTAGGACTGCTTGATTAAAGTGAGAGAGGGGTGTTCCGAAGGATGATCGCCTACAATCTATAGGTGGTAAAGTTGTCAAAATTGCGATCATATTTCCTCGAACATGGAAAAACCGTCGAATCTCCTGCTGAAACTCAGCCGCAGCTTATTTGCAGACACCGCAGAACAAGAAAAGTTTATTCACGCCGTCACAAATCCCCAACCTTTTAATCCTGCCATCTTGTGGCTGCAATCAAAACCTACAGAAAACCCATTTATTCTCGAAAATCCAGTTTCTTGGCAACCGGAATTTGTAGATAGACTAGCCTTAGAATCCAAGCCCGGAAAACATTCCTTACACCAAGCAGGACATTACTACTGTCTCGACTTTTCCTCAATCTTCGCCGCCTCCACCTTATTAACAATACCGCAGCCCATCAAACTAATCTTAGATATGTGCGCCGCCCCCGGAGGTAAAAGTATATTTGCCTGGAAAACATTAAACCCAGAATTGCTGTTGTGTAACGAAGTCATAGGCAAACGCATGGGAATGCTGATCTCTAATTTAAGACGCTGCCAAATTCAACCATCCGCCGCCGCTAACGTCGATTCAAAAATACTTGCCGAAAAAATACCACAAACTGCTAATTTAGTAATAGTAGATGCTCCTTGTACTGGTCAATCACTCTTAGCAAAAGGAGACAAAGCACCCGGATGCTTTCATCATGTCACCATCAACAGCAATGCCAACCGCCAAAAAAGAATCTTAGCCAATTCTGCTAAAATTGTAGCGTCGCAAGGTTATCTTGCATACATGACCTGCACTTATTCAACCGCAGAAAACGAACAAGTCAGCGAATGGCTGTTAAGCAAATTTCCCGAATTTCAGCCAGTCACTGTTCCTCATTTAGAAAAATATCGATCGCACCTGACAGAAATTCCTTGCTATCGGATGTGGCCGCAAGATAAACTAGGAGCAGGAGCTTTTACCGTTTTGTTTCAAAACACCTCGGATGGAGAGAGAAATCAGCTACCAGCCGATTTTCTAGATTTAACTCGTTTTACCAACCTCTAACTATCCGCGTCCATCGGCTTTCATTTGCGGTTAAAAAAACTTCTTTCCTGAATACAACTAAAAAATGATTTTATCAAAATTATCCCAAGCCCTCAAAATGCAACTAAAACTAGCTGCTTGCATTTTACTTATTTTAAATTTGGTAATATTAAGCGGCTGTGAAAGCCCAGAAAAAAACAGCGAAAAGATTAAAATTACACTGTGGCACGGCATCAATCCTCCACCAAATCGCGACGTATTTCAAACCCTCACAGACAAATTCAACAAAACGCATCCCAACATCCAGATCGAACCAGTTTACATCGGCCAGCCAGACCAACAACTCCCAAAAATACTAACAGCAATAGTTGGAAATGCACCGCCTGATTTGCTGTGGAATAGTGCCACAATTTCAGGAAAGCTAGCAGAACTCAACGCAATTCAACCCTTAGAAAACTGGCTTAACAAATCGCCCCGGAAAGCCGAAATCGACCCGGCACTCTTCGAGTCAATGGAACTGGGCGGACATACTTGGTCAGTTCCCCTAGGTACAAATAACACCGCCATATTTTACCGTCCCAGCTTATTTAAAGCAGCAGGAATTAAAAAAGTTCCCCAGAATTGGGCGCAATTAAAGCAAGTAGCTCGATCGCTCACCCGAGACACCAACGGAGACGGCCGCACAGACCAACACGGCATAGTCCTCCCCCTAGGCAAAGGAGAATGGACAGTATTTACCTGGCTGCCATTCATGTTCACTGCAGGCGGCGAACTCAAAGCCGCAACACCTCAAACTCCCGTACCCCAAATAGACAATCCCGGTTCTCGCGCGGCCTTAGAATTGTGGAGCGACTTGTTAAAAGAAGGTTCAGCAATACTGTCAGCACCAGAACGCGGTTACGAACTCGACAACTTCATCGCCGGTAAAGTCGCCATGCAAATCACCGGGCCGTGGACGCTAGCACAATTGCAGCAAAGCCCGATCGACTACGCAGTGATGCCGATACCCGCCCTCAAACGCCCCGCAGCCGTCGTTGGGGGTGAAAACCTATTTTTAATGAAAACCTCCCCTGAACGAGAGCGAGCAGCCCTAGAATTCTTAGAATACGTTCTAGGTGAAGAATTCCAAACAGCATGGGCATTGGGAACAGGTTACTTGCCAATTAACTTAAAATCGAGACAGAGCCAAGCTTATCAAAGCTTTGTGGAAAAAAACCCTGTTTTGCGAGTATTTTTAGAGCAAATGAACTCAGCCAGAGCGCGACCCATTATTTCAGGTTACTCCCGCCTGTCAGAAAACCTCGGTCGCGCCATAGAGGCAACCCTTCTCGGCCGCAACCCCCAAGACGCCCTTAAAGAATCTCAAGAGCGTTTGACACTAACCTTATACCAATTTCCTAAAGTCATGCTACAGATAGAGCATCTAAAATAAATTCCCATCCCGTCAAAGAAGCAATAACTTCCAACGTCAACT
>NZ_SRRZ01000116.1 GCF_013179805.1 Microcoleus asticus IPMA8
GACAATGGGGAATCTCTACTGTCATATCACACTATGATAAACACTTCTCTCTAATAGTAACTTACTCGATCCTTTCCTTCAGGGCACTACCCATCCCAGAATTTCATGTGATGGTACAAGTAAATCAAGAGCTGGATTCGCAAATAAAATAAGAAAAGCGCCAATTATAGAAGTCACTAAAAACGGCTAAGTCGCAGCATAAAAAAAGTTATACTCATGCTTTAGAGGAATTCCAAAAGAGTAAATATGCCCTTCTGAAGAACAAAAAATATTTTGATGAACAACAAAGTCAGAAACTAGCGGAAGTAAAAGAGGTTTTTCCTAGATTGAAAACTATGCACGAATTAAAATAAAAAGTCCGCAATTTTTTAGAAGGCAAATGATTGGTTAGTCGGACTCTTGAAATTGGGATGTGGTGATCGGAAGCTCAAAAGTATTTCCCAAACAGTCAGAAGATAATTATTAGATGGCTGCATGAAATTATTGCGTACTTTTATCGTAGAAAAACCAGTGGGGTGGTCGAGGGAATTAATAATAAGCTGAAACTGATTAAACGTTCGGGTTGTGGATTCATAATTTTTTAAAAGTTTCAATCCAGATGTTTACTGAAATGGCATTTTAGCTAAAAATTTAGCATCTTATATACTAAAGAGCAAAAATTGTTAATGCTTTGATTGTTGTGGCTCTTCCGGGCGAAGATGCGGAAATATTTGTCTGGGAACGCGAACACTTGCTCGACTACTGGCAGAAGTGGTTAAAACGGCTAAAGTTTTTTGTAGACAAAGCTGCTTGATAAATCGAGAAATAGTTAGGGTCAAGCTGAGGTGGCCAGTTCAACCCCTAACTATTTAATTTTAATATCCAATTTGCAAAGTCACAGATGCTTCTACCTGCTGTTCTCCTCCCACCACTGGCGTTGTAGCATCAGCAGCAGCGCGAGCACCAGCAAGTTGCCGATACATAGGAGTAGGAGGCGGCGGGCTCGCACCGTTGACTTGAATGCCCAGAATCTCTCCCCGCTTCAGATTGAGCGCGCTAAAGACTGCATCCGCTTGCACTTGAGCGTCTTGAGTTGCTTTTTTGAGTGCTTGTTTTTGAGCTTGTTCGATCGCACTGTCGGCGGCCACAAAGCTCACACCTTGAATTCGCGTTGCTCCCGCTTGCACTGCATCGTCGAGCAAAGTGCCAGCAGATTGAGTATTAAGGCGAAAACTGACGGTATTCGTAGCAATATACCCTGTTAGGCGCTGCTGGTTGTTTTCGTAGCTGTAAGTCGGGTTCAGGGTGATGCCGGTCGTTTCGAGTTTTTCCACTTGGCGCGATCGCAGCAATGCTACCACAGCGGACGATCGCCTCGCCGCTTCCTGCTGCACCTCGGCCGCCGTTTTCCCCTGCACCTCAACCCCCAAAGCAACTTGAGTTTGGGTTGTCGGAATTGCTTCCACACCCCGCCCAGTGACACTCAGCGTTCTCACCCGCTGTTCTTGAGCAGCCGCCGGATCTAATCCCGCGAAACTGACGAGAGTTAAGGTTAAACACAACGCTGTTAACAGACTGCGGAAATTAATGCGATCGCCACGTTGCAAATTTGAATTCATAAACTTGATGCTCCTCACATACGACAGATGCTATACTTTACCTTCTCACTGAAATTGCTAAATATCCGGCTTGTTACATTTTTAGCAACTAAAAAAATTATTAGTCATTAGTCATTAGTTATTAGTCATTAGTTATTAGTCATTAGTTATTAGTCATTAGTTATTAGTCATTATTATATGCAATCCTTAAAACAAGTGGCCCGCCGACTAAAAAAAGAGACTTACGCTGTTTATTTAGCCAGTATAGACCAGAGAGTACCTTGGTACGCCAGAATTTTAGCAGCCCTTACGGTTGCCTATGCTTTTAGCCCGATCGATTTAATTCCTGACTTCATACCGGTTCTAGGCTACTTGGACGATTTGATAATTGTACCTGTGGGAATTTGGCTGGTACTGAAGATGATTCCGCCACAGGTTTTAGCCGAGTGTCGCCAAAAAGCAGCCGCCCAAATACAGCGAGGAAAACCGATAAATCGGGCTGCGGCTGCTGTAATTATTGCCATTTGGATTGGCTTGGGAATATTAACTGCCATGTGGCTGAAACAAATATTTAAACGTTAAAAAAATTACCTATCTAGTTATAGTGTCTGGTGCGCATTGCGCACCTTACCTTAAACAACTCGCTTAGCCCAAAAATATTTAAAGTTTCAATAATCACCGTTCTAGTTATAATATATAGTGCGCTAGGTGCACCTTACCTTAAAAAAACTCGCGGTATCGCATACCAAGTATTATTTACCCCTTAAAAAATTAAACTAACTTTCTAGCTATGACTCAAACCACTGATTTCCTCAGCCACCTCAACCCATCTCAGCGCCAAGCAGTCGCCCATTATAACGGGCCGCTGTTAGTAGTGGCGGGCGCTGGTTCGGGCAAAACCAGAGCTCTAACTTACCGAGTTGCTAACTTAGTTCGCACGCATCGAGTCGATCCTGAAAATATTCTGGCGGTGACATTTACGAATAAAGCCGCCCGGGAGATGAAAGAAAGAATTGAGAAATTGCTGGCAACTCAGCAAGCTGAAGCGGAATATGGCAAACCTTTGGTAGAGTTAGCCCCGAATGTGCAGACAAAATTGCGATCGCAAATTTACCAGAGAATTACCAAACACATTTGGATGGGGACTTTTCACTCTTTGTGCGGCCGCATTCTCCGCTACGACATAGAGAAATATCAAGACGAAAAAGGCCGCCAGTGGAAGAAAAACTTTTCAATTTTTGACGAGTCAGATGCTCAAAGTCTTGTCAAACAAATTGTCACAAAAACGCTGAACCTCGACGATAAGAAATTCGATCCGCGCAAAGTCCGCTATATCATCAGCAACGCTAAAAATAAAGGCTTGTCGCCTCAAGAATACCAAGCAGCAGAACCGGATTATCGAGGTCGCGTGATTGCCGATGTTTACAGTCGCTACCAAGACGCTTTAGCAGCCAACAATGCCCTAGATTTTGACGATTTAATCCTTGTTCCTGTTAAACTTTTGAGCCAAAACGAGGAAGTATTAAGTTACTGGCATAAAAAGTTTTGCCATATTTTAGTTGACGAATACCAAGATACTAACCGCACTCAATACGATTTGATTCGGATGTTGGTGACAAATAACGCCGATCCGAAAAGCTTCGATAAATGGCAAAACCGCTCGATTTTTGTCGTGGGCGATGTCGATCAATCAATTTACAGCTTTCGCATGGCAGATTATACCATCTTGCTGGAATTTCAAGAAGATTTTGGAGATGGTTTGTCCGACGATAAAACTCGGACAATGGTAAAATTAGAGGAAAATTATCGATCGCGCGAAAACATCCTGCAAGTCGCAAACCACTTGATCGAACACAATACCGAACGCATCGAGAAAATTCTGCGCCCGACTCGCGAACCGGGAGCTCCGATTGTTGTCTGGCGCGCCGACAACGAATTAGAAGAAGCGGAATTTGTAGCAGGTCAAATTCATTCCTTGAAGCGCCAAAACTCCGAATACGAAAACGGCAGTAACTTTGCGATTCTCTACCGCACAAACGCTCAATCTCGCTCCTTTGAAGAAGCATTAATGCGTTTAGACATTCCTTACAATATTGTCGGCGGGCTGAAGTTTTACGATCGCAAAGAAATCAAAGATATCCTAGCATACCTGCGGGCGCTCGCCAATCCTGACGATAGCGTCAGCCTCAAACGCATCATCAATACTCCCCGCCGCGGCATTGGGGATACCACATTTTCCAAAATCGAAGACGCTGCAACTCAATTGGGCATTCCTTTGTGGGAAATTCTCAGCGATGAATCTTCTGTCAATACTCTCGCAGGGCGATCGGCAAAAGCTATTATTAAGTTTGCCGAAATGATTGGTCGCTGGCAATCGCAAGTTGAAACTCTGCCGGCTTCGCAAATTGTCCAAGGAATTATCCAAGATTCAGGCTACATTGAAGATTTGAAAAATCAAGGAACCGAGGAAGCAGAAAATCGTATAGAAAACGTCAGAGAATTGTACAATGCAGTGCTGCAATTTGAAGAACAAAACGAAGAACCGACGCTGACATCATTTTTAGCAAAAGCATCTTTAGCATCCGATTTAGATGACTTGCAGGAAGAAGATTCCCGCGTGTCGCTGATGACGCTGCACTCCGCCAAAGGGTTAGAATTTCCCGTAGTATTTTTAGTCGGAATGGAACAGGGCTTATTTCCCAATTTCCGCAGTTTGGACGACCCGAAAGCGATCGAAGAAGAACGCCGTTTGTGCTACGTTGGCATCACTCGCGCCCAGGAATTGCTATTTCTCACCCACACTCGCGAACGCCGCCTCTGGGGAGGTTTCCGGGAACACTGCACCCCTTCGCTATTCTTAGGAGAATTGCCGACACATTTGCTGGCTGGAAGTGCGAAGAAAACTCCAGCGGGGAAAACGGCTGCATCTAAAGGAAAAACTAATAATTCCGCAGCTAATTCCGGAACTTCTCAAGCGGGAACCAATGGACAATCGACGGATTGGCAAACCGGCGATCGGGTTTTTCATCATGCTTTTGGAGTTGGAGAAATTACGCACGTTTTAGGGGCGGGCGATAAAACTAATCTGGCAATTAAGTTTTCGGGTTTGGGCAGAAAAATCATCGATCCGAGAACAGCTAAGTTGCAGCGAGTTTAAGTAAAAATATCAGAGTTTGCAGCGGTTGAAACCGCTTCAATAAACAAGATTACCTCCATTCGCAAAGTATATTGCAAAGCATCTGCGTTAATCTGCATACATCTGCGGTTTTCCTATCCATCCAAGATTTATGCAATAAGTCTAATCTGTCATACCTCGCATTGCTAATAACGCCGTCCCATAAGCAGCGGCAGTATGAACCGGCGTTTCAACTGGGACTTTTAAATAACGCTTTCTAATCCCACTCCAAACCGAATTTTTTGCCCCGCCGCCAGCAGTATAAACTTTTGTCAAAGGATTTGCACCCAATTCTTGCAATAATTGGTATCCCCGCGCTTCAATCCGCGCTATGCTTTCTAGCAAACCGTGCAGAAATTTCACTGAATCAGTGGGGCGCGGTTCGAGTCGGGGCGGCAAATTAGGGTCATTAATCGGAAAGCGATCGCCTTTTTTCAACAATGGGTAATAATCCAGCAAACTCTCTTCTTCGGGATCAATTTGTGTGCTATAATTATCCAACTCAACATCAGTAAAAAAGTGTCGCAGCACCGCACCTCCGGTATTAGAAGCACCTCCAACTAACCACAAATCGCCTAATTTATGACTGTAAATTCCGTATCTAGAATCATCTACGCGGGTATGACTTAACAGTTTGACTGCTAGTGTAGAACCGAGAGAAGTTACTGCTTCCCCTGGTAAATTGACACCGCTTGCTAAAAATGCGGCAATGCTATCGGTTGTACCAGCACAAATCATACAATCGCGGGAAAAACCGAAGCGATCGCCCACTTGAGCTCTCACTTCTTCCACAGGCGTGCCCGGTGCGACAACTTGCGGCAATTCAGGAGTTGCAGCGCCCGCAATTCCCTCTATCAGCCAATTCGGATAGCACAAAGTATCAACATCGAAACCGAGTTTCAAAGCATTGTGATAGTCGCTAATTCCTAATTTGCCGTGCAGCAGAAATGCCAGCCAGTCAGCTTGATGCAGGAAAAATGTAGGGGCGGTTTCCTCTCGAAAGTCTTGCAACCACAGGAGTTTTGCCAGACTCGATGTAGCGCTTAATACTGTGTGGTTATCCGGCGCGATCGCCCGCAACCTCTCTGTCACCGCTGCACCGCGCGCATCATTGTATAAAATGGGTTCGCATACTGGTATACCGTCGGTATTGCACAGCATGACAGTGGAAGATGTGCCGTCAATGGCGATCGCCCTTACCTGATTGCGGATTGTTGGGGGAATTTGCTCAATTAAATCCCACAGCGCATTTTGCCACACCGAGGGCAATTCAGGCTGTTGTTGCCCGTTGTTGGCAAAAGTATATTCTGTCTCACAATGTACTCTACCCTGGGAGTCTATGACAGTCGATCGCGCGCCAGTCGTGCCGAAATCTATTCCCAAATAAAGATTCATTTGCCACTCCCGCGAATTTTCCTATTTTGAGGAAACCACAAAGTTTATTTGCATTAGGACTAAGACCAACTGTCACAAATGGGGGTTAAAGTTTAGGTATGTAGTTGCTGAGGCGTTGCTGAATTTAGGGTATGAAAAGCTAAATATGCAAGTCATAGAAACCTGTATCCACAAAGCTTCTGGATTTTAAACTTATTTTTTTCATACCCCGATTAAGCAACACCAAAAAGCAGTTATATCCCAGACTTGTTGAAGAATTCGGGATCTAACTGCCATAAAAATTAATGAAACACACTAAACTTTTTTCAAGTAACACAAAGCCCTTCGATTAACCTAAAACCTCAGTTTGTAGTAGCGCTTTACGTAATGCCGTTACTGCTTCTTCTGTTTCTATCAACCTATGGAGAGCAAGCGCAATATCATCTTCAACCTTCAGCAGTTTAGCTGCTTTTTTTACAGCTTTTTGCTCTTCAAGTGAGTAATTGTCATCTGCACGAGCCATTTGAATTGCATGATACAACAATGACCTTGATTTTGACCAAGTAGAAACATCAACTGTAATCTTGGTGAGCAGGCTTTCTAAATCAGCATTTTTGTATTCAAATGTTTTGTATTTTTCTATTACTTCTTCAGGAGCGCCAGCCATGCGCTGATGATTTAGTAACCAATTAAGTTCGGCTTCTGAAACCTCTCCATCAGCTCCAGCAATAGCGAGCAGTGCATATCCATAGCTAAGGTATGCTTCAAGGGGAATTTCGGAAATACCCAAGTTGTTTTTCAGAAATTGTGAAGCAGGTAGTGCTTCTTTAAGATTGCTCATCAGTTACCCCTTTGATTTTTTTGACAATTTACTATGGTAAGACATTTTTTGATTTATAAATCTGAACCGTTGGGATACGTCGCGGCTAGACGTTTTTCACGGATTTGCGATTTACAATTTTAATTTTTGCACATATAAGTGTTATTTTAATCTTAAAAAAATATTAAAATATTTTTTATAGTAAATGCGGGTTAGCTACCCTTCTATGATGCTACTGTGTACACACAAGTCGATCGCTAACATATTGTAGAAACCCTGTTTCATAGCACCTGGATTTCTCGTTTGGCCGAATCAATAACTTAAAATTTATGAAAATAAGCTTTCTTTCAGAGATTCATGCGAAACATGGGTTTCAGGAATTGTGTTGACAGATTTCGGAATTGTGTGTGCAGGGTAGCCTAAAAAAGGGGGGGACAGGAGTGTTCTCTCGCGTCCCTCTTCTTAAGGATGCGACGGGGATTGGGACTCGGCGATCGACCAGAGATACAATGGTTTTCAGGCAATTGTTGACACCTATGGGCAATGCCGTGTCCCTAGTTTCAGCCCTTAAACTTTTGTCCCGCACTCAGGACAAAAGTTATTGGTCGAAACATTCTTCGCGCCGCAACTCGGACAATAAACCAACTCCGCAGAGTGCAACTTGCTACGATCGGGCAAACCAACCATTTGAGCGTTGCTCTTACCCGGAACTACCATCGGATAGCAGTTTTCGTCCCTCGTCACCTTCACGTTCATCAGCACCGGGCCTTCATGAGCGAGCATTTGCCCGATCGCGTCTTTGAGTTCCTCCGGCCGCGAAACCAGCATCCCCTTCACGCCATAAGCTTCTGCCAGCATCACAAAATCCGGCATCCCTACAGTCATATTCGACGAGGAATAACGCTCCCCGTAGAACGCCTGCTGCCACTGCCGCACCATGCCTTGCCAGCCGTTATTTACAATCACAACCTTGACATTAATGCCGTATTGCGCTAAAGTTCCCAGCTCTTGAATATTCATTTGCACACTAGCATCGCCAGCAATACAAATCACTTGCTCATCGGGTAGGGCCATTTTCGCGCCCATCGCCGCCGGCAGCCCGTAACCCATCGTGCCCAAACCAGCACTCGAAATCCAGCGGCGCGGCCCGTTGTTCAAGAATTGAGCCGACCACATTTGATGTTGACCGACATCTGTTGTGTAGTAAGCATCCGGCGCTTGAGTAGCCAACTCCGAAATCACCTCTTGCGGAGCCAAAATGTCTGGGTAATGAGGCACAACTAACGGATAGTCCTGTTTCCACCGATCGATCCTGTGCAGCCATTCCGCAGTCTGTCCGGCCTTCCCCGAAACTCCTGTCTCCCGACAGCGGCGCAGCAAATCGATCAAAACTTGGCGGACATCTCCGACAATCGGCACGTCAGGGCCGCGAGTTTTGCCCACTTCCGCCGGGTCGATATCAATGTGAATCACCTTCGCGCGCGCGGCAAACTCGTCTAATTTGCCCGTCACGCGATCGTCAAACCTCGCCCCCACAGCAATCAGCAAATCGCACTCGGTAACGGCAAAATTAGCGTAAGCAGTGCCGTGCATCCCCAGCATTTTCACCGACAAAGGATGGTTTTCGTCAAAGGAACCTTTGCCCATCAGCGTTGTCGTGACCGGCAATTGGAAAAGTTCGGCCAGTTCCTTAATTTCCTCGTGGGCCCCCGCCGCGATCGCCCCGCCGCCCACATAAAGCAAAGGACGCTTTGCTTCCTTCAGCAAATAGATTGCTTGATTAATTTGCCGGGGATTTCCCTTCACCGTCGGCCGGTAGCCCGGAATTCTCACCGATCCGGGTTCCACGGGCTGATAGTCAAATTCTTCTAACCCCACGTCCTTTGGCACATCAACCAACACCGGCCCCGGCCGCCCTGTACTCGCGATGTGGAAAGCTTCAGCCACAATTCGCGCCATATCTCTCGGGTCGCGCACTACATAAGAATGCTTGACAATTGGCAGGGTAATCCCGTAAATATCTGTTTCCTGAAACGCATCAGTGCCGATCGCCGGACGGGCAACCTGACCGGTAATAATTACCATCGGGATCGAATCCATGTGGGCCGTCGCAATCCCCGTCACCAAATTAGTTGCGCCCGGGCCCGAAGTAGCGAAACAAACCCCAACTTGTCCGGTAGCGCGGGCGTAGCCGTCGGCCGCGTGAGCGGCGCCTTGCTCGTGGCGCACCAGAATATGTTTGATAGCGCCAGTTTCTTCTGCGCGGTAGAGTTCGTCGTAAAGCGGCAGAATTGCGCCGCCGGGATAACCAAAAATATGCTTGACGCCGTGGCGGATCAAGCTGTCAATCAGAGCAAATCCACCAGTTGCACGCTTGATGGTCACTTTAGTTTTTAGTTGCACAGAATTTCCTTCCTTAAACTAATTATGATTTTTAATGAAAGCTTTTATACTACTTTAATCTCAATTAATGAAACTATGAAAATTTAAGTGGTGAGATTTTACAAAAGATTTCGCGATCGCAGAGGGTTCGCCCGATCGAAACATTGTGAAACAGCAGAGGAAGAAAAGAAACAGAGGAAATCGCGGCTTCTATGCCGGTTTACCGCTATATGACGCTTGTATAGCATTCGTGATTCAGTATTCGACAAGAATAAACAATCGTTTCAGCAATTAAGAACGTCCTAATCATCAGGGCGGTTGCTCTGTTATGGATCGATCGCAAAAAGAAAGCCCTCGAACCTCTTCCCATTGGTGTCAACAATCGCCTAAAACCCTTGAGAAATCTGGTTTAGACGCGATTCTCGATCCCCCTCGCATTCCCGTTTAGAAGGGGGAGGAAATAGAATAGTCCGGTTCCCCCCAACTCTCAGGGGATCTGGACAATCATCGTCAAACAGTAGATCCGTACTACATTTGACGTTAAGTTGACACCCATCCCCTCTTCTATCTTCCTTCTTCCTTCTTCCTTCTTCCTTCTTCCTTCTTCCCTGTTCCCAAAATTCACAGTGCATCCTGCAAGACTTTGCGAGTATGTTTCCAAGCTGCCATGCCCATCACTGAGACCAAAAAGCCCAAACTCAGCAACACGATCCGCAAGCCGAGGTCATCCGAACCCACTGCTTTGCTGACAGCATCAGTCAGCGGGCCGGTCAGTGCTAAAGGCAAGCTGAGAGCAATATTAATCGCATTGTTCTCCAAGCCAAAGACTTTTCCCCGCATAGATTCTGGAGTCTTCTCTTGAATCAGCGCTTGCATCGGGCCGTTAATTAAGGAAGCGCCAAAACCGAACAAAGCGCTCAATGCGAATCCCAGCCACAACTGTCGGGTAAAGGCAAACATTGCTAATACAAAACCCATCATCAAAAAACCCATTAACGGCAGAGGTTTGTGGTGGAAGCGACCGCCCCAGTGGCCCAAAAAGGCTGCGCCGAAGACCATTCCGACTCCCGCAGCAGCCAGCAAAAAGCCAAATTGAGTTTCTTTGAGACCTATTTTGCCTGAAAGCGCGATCGCCAGCACCTGAAGCGCTGCAAACACGGAATACAAAATCGTCAACTGCACCATCGCGTTGCTGACAAGGTGATTGTGTTTCAAATAGCGCAAACCTTCTTTGAGGTCTTGCCAAGGATGGACGTTTTTGCCACTGCTGCCGAAATGACTTTCTTTGATCCGCATGGCATAGATCAAACCTGCTGATATCAGGTACAACCCGCCCAGCAAAAACTCTTGAGAAGCCGATCCGAAGCTGTGTTTGACCCAACTAAACAGCGGTTCGCCGATCGTCATCCCGACAATAATCCCGCCCATTGTGGACGAGGCGAACAGCGCATTTGCTGACATCAGTCCCTCTCGCCCCACGGCCAGGGGGATTGCCGCCTGCTCTGCCGGAGCAAAAAATTGCGTTACGGTAGAGATCAAAAACGTCATCGCCAACAAAACGGCAAAAGCTTTGGGCAAAAACGGCAAAGCTAGAATCAATACGGCTCGAATCACGTTGCAGCCGATGAGCATTTGCTTTTTGGAGAAGCGGTCTACGACGATACCGGCCGCCGAACCAAATACGATCGCCGGCAGCGTGTAGGCGATCATCACTGCTGACAGCATAGAATTTTCCGAATGCTGCCAAGAAACAGGCCAGGGTCGGTAGTCGCCTGTTTTCAGCAGAATAATCAGCAATACGTAAAAGATTTTATCCGCCACTTGGGCCAATAACTGGCCCGTCCACAAGGCGAGGAAGGGGCGATTTCTCAGTAGGGCATCAAGCCCGCTGCGGTCAGGGGGAGGGCTGGCTGGGTGCATAATAATAGTTTAACTGACCGCCTCTAGCAATTATCGTTTTCAGCAATACGTGCAAATCTCACATAGCGTAATGTGGAAACTCGGAAAACTCCTGTCTCCTGCGTTCTTTTTCTGTTTTAGCAGATCCGTGGCTCCGGGCTTGGGTCTTTTTCACTCAACCGCGATCGGCCCGAACCGAGAGCCCGCGCCCCGGCAAATGCGAGAATATTGTTAAAGATTGGCGTAAATATCATCGCGAGTACAAAATAAGGTAGTATATTTTACAAAATACTTAATACTAGCAGTGATATTAAAAGATGTCACGCGATTTAAGTAATATAACGAAGGTACTAACTGTTAGGAGTGAGAAACTTGAAAAAGGTTGAAGCTATTATTCGCCCCTTTAAACTAGACGAAGTGAAAATCGCACTCGTCAATGCTGGTATTGTGGGGATGACTGTTTCTGAAGTTAGAGGTTTTGGCCGTCAGAAGGGCATGACTGAACGCTATCGCGGTTCTGAGTACACCGTCGAGTTCCTGCAAAAGCTCAAGGTCGAGATTGTTGTGGAAAACGATCAGGTTGACATGGTGGTTGATAAAATTATCGCTGCTTCCCGCACGGGCGAGATTGGCGACGGCAAGATTTTCATCTCTCCTGTAGAACAAATTATTCGGATTCGGACTGGGGAAAAGAACTTGGAGGCTATCTAAGATACTGGGGCATTGGGCATTGGGCATTGGTAATTGGTAATTGGTAATTATTCATTGGTAACAGGTCATTGCCAACGAAAAACCTCTTTCCTGTTTAGTTCTGATACCTAAGTGTCAATATCCAATGCCACAGTTATCCCCTGTTTTGGCTTTTTTCCGGATTAGGAGTTGACAATATTCGCCATTTGTGGTATTAAAGCCTGGAAGGCTCGACCGCGATGGGAGTGCGATCGCTTGATATCCGGTGTCATTTCGGCAAAAGTCTGTTGCTGTGCGGGTATGTAGAAAATGGGGTCATATCCGAAACCTCCCGTACCGCGAGGAGTGTGCAGGATTTCGCCGCGGCAAATTCCTTCTACTTGCAAAGCAATTGTACCGTCGGGACGGGCGATCGCGATCGCGCAAACAAATTGTGCTTCCCGGTTTTGTTGGCTTCCCAATTCTTTGAGAAGTCGATCGATCCTGTCAGCATCGGTTTTCCCGTAGCGCGCCGAGTAAATCCCAGGTCTACCGTCGAGTGCATCTACCATTAAACCAGAATCATCCGCGATCGACCATTGGCCGGTTGCTTTTGCCACTTCAGACGCCTTCAAGCAAGCATTAGCAAGAAAAGTTTCGCCTGTTTCCTCGATTTCCAACTCTTCCGGTTTAAGCTGCAATTCCCATCCCAAATCCTGAAGATAAACTTGCATTTCCTTGAGTTTACCCGGATTGCCCGTAGCTACAACTAGCAATTTGCGATCGGTCATTATTTCTCTTAAAACTTACGGCTCCATATTAACAAAAGATTGGGAAAATGGTTGCAACAAAATTCCCAAAATCTTATCAACATCTTGAATATAGTATTCAATCGGATCGATATAAACAATAGTTTCCTCCAAAATCAAGAATTTCCAGTTAGTACCCGTCGTCACCGCGCCGTAAATGCGATCGACCTCACTATCTTGGTTTTGATTGAAATATTGGGCCGCTACCATTGCGGCCACGCATTGACCCAAACCGCCAATGATATCTTCCTTTTTTGCCTCAAAAATTGTTATAACCGGAGCACTGATGAACAATTGTTCTGAAGAACTGCTCATAATATAATCGCAAAATCCTTGCAAACCTCTTTCGGGATCGACAGTAAAATCCTTACCGGAAAAAAGAGAAACTCGTTTGTTTAACAATCGCCGAACTTCTGCTAATATCGGGGCAATCAAAAATTCTGAGCGAGCTTTTTCTGTGGAAATAAAAGTGGCTAGCGGTACATAATCAATCAGGATTGTTGTTAAAATTTCCGAGGGTGAAACTGGTTTTGTCTCGGCAAATAAATTGCGACTTTCATCTAAGGTTAATCCAAAATCTTTTTTGACTCTCGCAAGGCTGAAATCGCTGTATGCCATCTTTTTTACTCCCAAAATCAATCGCGATCGCCAGGGATGACAGTCGATCGACTGTCACAGTCAAATTATAAATCGTCAGCATTGAATTATAGCATAAAAAATATTACGCTCGATAATAAGACATAGGTAATTCTATTCGGGTTAAATAACCATCAATGCCTGTATGGGCGGGTCTTACCAACAAGAATTCTCTCAAACTAATTATCTCGTAAAGCCGCCCAGATCGCAACTTACCGCTGTTAAACTAACTCTTTCTGCTTCTTCGATCCCAGCATCTTCAAAAAACTTGTAGAATTGTACAAACTGTTGGACAAAATCAATTACTAAAAAACCAGGCTCATGCTCGTGCTTTAACGTGCCCGCGTTTATAATAGTTAAGTTACCAAAGTGTCGAACCATCTTGTAATGTGTATGACCATTGATGACATATCTGTATTTTCGCCCTCGAATTAAGTTTTGGATATCTATGTTTACTTCAATGGCATACCCATAATCATCAGGATTTAGTCGAGCCATATCATTTTCTCCAATGCCGTGACACAAGAGTGCTAGACCGTGAGGTGTTGGGAATTCAATAGTTGAAGGGAGAGAGATTAAAAACGACTGCGAAATAACCGAAAGGGAATCTGGCTGTGTAGCCTCTTTTAGACTTCGCATTTCATTTTTTAATAACCATCGATCGTGATTTCCTAAAACGACCAGAATTTCTTCGCGTTTCAATATATTACAGCATTGATTAGCGTCACCTGAACCATCAACAATATCCCCTACACAAAGGATATTATCCACATTTTGGGAGTTCAGAAAAGCTACGGTTTTATCCAACAATTGTTCTTCAGCGTGGATATCGCCGATTACACCGATAATATTGAAGTTTTTGTTTGTAATCATTGTTGAAGAAGGACTAAAGTCCTTACTACAAACGAGTTTTTTAAGGGAATTCAAATGTGGCACGGGCGTCTCGCCCGTGTCATTCACCTGTGGTTAAAAAATTAACCTTTCTGCGCCCAATCCTTCGCCCAATTCAAGTTTTGCATAACTTCTTTCAATGTCGCCGCTTCTGAATACAGCCGCAACACCGGTTCTGTTCCGCTAAACCGAATTAACAGCCAACTTCCGTCAGCCAAGCGGAATTTATATCCGTCAACTTTGTTGCAATCTACAACTCCTTTGCCGGCAATTTCTGTTAAAGGTTGATTTTGCAGCAGCGACAGCAAACGCGACCTTTCTTCCATGTTTGCTAAGTGCAAGTCGATTCTGTCATAAGCTGAAGTAAAGCTGGTTTCTTGTTGCAGTCGGCTGTAAATTTCGCTTAAGTCTTCCCCAGATTTGACAACTGCTTCTAACAAGTACAGCGCTGACAGCAAAGCATCTCGTTCGGGAATGTGCGTACCGTAGCCAATTCCTCCTGATTCTTCGCCACCGACTAAGACTTGGGTGGTTAACATTCGATCGGCTATATACTTGTAACCGATCGGCGTTTCAAATAAAGGCAAGCTGTACAGCTTGGCAATTTTGGGAATTATGTCTGAACCGCTGACTGTTTTGATGACTTCCCCGGTCAAGCCGCGCCGTTTTGCTAAATGTTCGATTAATATGGGAACTAGGATTTGTGAACTGAGAAAGTTGCCACTAGAGTCAACGGCTGCAATTCGATCGCTATCTCCGTCAAATACAAATCCGATCGACAAACCAGAATTTTTTCGCTGGTGAGTGCGCATCACCCGGAATAACTTCGACAGGTAGCGCGGCAAAGGTTCCGGTGCACCGCCGCCAAACAGCGGATCTCGATCGCTGTTGACTTCATGTACCGGAACTTCTAAAATTTGAGCTAATCCTCCGGCGGCAGCACCGTGCATTACATCTACAAATACTGTAATTTTGCCGCTGGCGATCGCTTCTTTAATCGCCTCAATATCTACCATTTCCCGCAAGGTTTTGCAGTAAGCCGGCCAAGGATTGAAATTCTCCAATTTGCCGGGAGTTGCTGAAAGTGCCGCCGGATTTTCGAGTTTTTCTTCTATTTGTTGAGTAACTTCGGGCGAAACTGAACCGCCAAATCCGCCCTTGACTTTTAACCCTAAATATGCACCGGGATTGTGGCTGGCTGTCAGGACGATCGCACCCAAAGCATTTAATTGTTTGGCAGCTAAACTGAAAGCTGGAGTAGGAGCGTAGGATTCGCTCAGCAGCACGTCAAATCCTGCCTTTTGGACGGCAACAGCCGCTGTTTTGGCAAATTCTTCAGCCAGAAATCGGCGGTCGTGACCGACAATTACGGTACCGCTGCTGCCATCGCTGCCGCCGGTTTGTGCGAGAACTTGTGCCGCTAGGGGAGCGACTAAGGCCACGCGATCGAATGTAAAATCGTCAGCAATTATGCCGCGCCAGCCATCTGTACCGAATTTAATAGGATTCATTAGTCACAAGTCATGAGTCACCCGTCTATTTTATGGGTTTATCAGTCGATCGTCATCGGATTTTAGATTTTAGATTTTAGATTTTAGATTTTAGATTGCGACTGCGGATGAATCTGGGGGCTAGTGACCAAATTGCTCGATCGTTAGCCACCAGGAAAAAAGTGATTGGCTGGCTAATAACTAATGGCTAATGACTAATGACTAATGACTAATGATTAAAAGAATGCCGGTTGGTGGCGGAGCAAATTCAGGAATTCTTCGCGAGTTTTCTGTTCCTCTTGAAACACGCCCAACATGGCACTCGTAACCGTCCAAGCACCGGGTTTTTGCACACCCCGCATCGTCATGCACATATGGCTGGCTTCCATTACTACAGCCACTCCCTTCGGTTCCAATATTGTCTGAACTGCTTCGGCAATTTGGCGTGTCAAACGTTCTTGCACCTGCAACCGGCGGCTGTACATCTCGGCAATTCTGGCTAATTTGCTCAGTCCCACTACTTTTTGGTTGGGAATGTAAGCGATGTGAACTCGGCCCATAAACGGCAGCATATGGTGTTCGCACATACTGAATACGCTGATATCTCGCACCAGTACCATTTCGTTGTGGCCTTCGTCAAAGATAGCGCCGTTGAGGAGTTCTTCGAGGGATTGACTGTAGCCGCTGGTGAGAAACCGCATTGCTTCTGCTACCCGCTTTGGGGTTTTGAGCAATCCTTCGCGTTCGGGATCTTCTCCTACTCCCAGCAGCATTGTCCGAACGGCGGCCATCATTTCTTCCTGGCCTACTTCTGAGGGTACGGGTACGTTGGATTCTTGACCGTTCGAGGAATTGCGATCTGGTCGAGTGGGGATGCGCGGGGTGTTGTTGTCTGCGGTTTCTGAAAGTTTCATGCTGTCAGTCGAGGTTGAGTTCGAGCCATTGGAATCGGTGGAAGATGCAATTGTCATAAAAAGTTGATGTGAGGGTGAATCGATTTTCGATTTTCGATTTTCGATTTTCGATAGGGGCATATAGCTAGAGATTCAAAGATTGTTGAATTCGATAAAAATCCAGCAGTCTCAAATCTCAAGTTCACAAAACTCCTGCGTTGGACATGAGGGTGATTTCTTCAATTACTGCACTTGCTGGCAACTGAACTGCGTGCAGAATTGATTGGGCGACGATTTCTGGGGTTAACATGGCGCTGCGATCGAAGTCGGATTGCACGGTGTTTGTGTCCCACATGGGAGTGTTGACAGAACCCGGACAGATAGCTGTTACCCGAATTCCGCGAGCCCGTTCTTCGGCGGCTAAGGTTTTAGACAAAGCCATGAGACCGAATTTGCTGACGCAGTAGGGTCCCCAGTTGGGGAAGGTTTGGATGCCGGCGATCGAGGAAACGTTGATGATGATTCCCGATCCGCGATCGCGCATGGACGGCAAAACTCCTAGAATGCACTGCCAAACGCTAGTAAGATTGAGGTCTAGAACGTTCTGCCAGTCGGCTAGGGACGTTTCCGTCAAGGAGCCGGTGTAGCCCATACCCGCGCTGTTGACCAGGATATCTACGGCACCCAATTGAGCTGCGATCGCGCTGATGCTGCTTTGCACTTGCTCAATTTTTGCCAAGTCTAAGGGATAAGCTTCTGCTTTCACTCCGACTTCTCGGGCTGCTGCGGCAACGGCTTCTAAGTTTTCCGACTCTCGGCTAACTAAGGCCAGATTTATGCCCTCGGCGGCGAACGCTAGAGCCGTCGCTTTGCCAATACCGCTGCTGGCTCCGGTAATCAGAGCCTGCTTTGTTGTTGGATGGTTCATTCAGTGTCCTAATACTTTCGCTCGGCAAATCCCTCAAGCGTTGCAGCTTTCTTCGGCAAATTAGAAAGCTGTCTGCTGCGGGTGAGTACAGTTAATTATGAGATAAACATTAAGAACTGTTAAGCCGGTGTCACCTGAAAAATTATAACACTGCTGACTGATCCGCAGAATAATGAGCTGTGAGTTATGAGTTTAAAGTTAAGAGATTTTTAACTCATAACTGATAACTGTGAATCGATCGGCTCAAGCAGAAATTTCTGTGAATACACCGATGTCGCGAAACTTTTGATACCGGAGCTGGCGCCGCTGCTGACCCGTAAGCTGTGTCAGTTCTGCTAGGTTTTCCAACAAAGCTTGTTTGAGTATGGATGCAGCTTTGAGGGGATTCGAGTGAGCGCCGCCGACCGGCTCGGGTACTATTTGATCGAGAACGCCGAGGTTCTTCAAATCCCAGGAAGTGATTTTAAGCGCTTCTGCGGCTAAGTTAGCTTTGCCAGAGTCTTTCCAGAGAATGGCGGCACAAGCTTCGGGGGTGGCGACGGTGTAGACGGAATGTTCCAACATCAACAGCCGCTCGCCGACGCCGATGCCCAAGGCGCCACCGGAACCGCCTTCGCCGATGACGGTACAAATAATGGGAACGTTGAGGCGAAACATTTCTCGGAGGTTACAGGCGATCGCCTCTCCCTGTCCTAGCTGTTCTGCTTCTAAGCCCGCCCAAGCTCCCGGAGTGTCGATAAAAGTGAAAATTGGCATTCCGAAGCGCTCGGCGTGTTCCATCAACCGCAGGGCCTTGCGGTAGCCGCCGGGAGCCGCCATGCCGAAGTTGCGGGCGATATTGTCTTTAGTGTCGCGCCCTTTTTGATGGCCGATTATGACTGTGGGAAGCCCGTCTATGCGGGCAATTCCGCCGACGAGGGCCGGGTCGTCTCCGCCGCGCCGATCGCCGTGAAGCTCGATCCACTCGTCGCTAATTGCCTGAATGTAATCGAGGGTACTGGGGCGGCGCGGGTGACGGGCGAGTTGCAGACGCTGCATGGGGGACAAGCTGCTGAAAATCTCTTGTCGCAGTTGGGTTGAGCGAGCTTCGAGTTTGCGAATTTCGTCGGTGACATCTACGCTGTTTTCTTCGGCGAGTTGGCGAATCTGGTGAATTCGGGTTTCTAGTTCCGCCAGCGGCTTTTCAAAATCTAGGAGTAGTGGTTTGCGGTCGGGGTTTGCCACGCTGATAATTTCTATAGGGTTTTAAGGTTTTGTCGATCGACTATTTCCAGATCCTACCCTGTCAGGTGATGCTGAAAAAGAGGGGAAATTTGGAAATTTGGAAGTTTTGAACTATCCTTTGCTTAGTAATCTTGTTGATAACCAGAGGATTGAGCCTCGTTTTTTGCTATACTATTTTTGCTTGCTTCTGAGTTTTACGCGCATATTTCCCAGCGCCCCTGGGTTCTCCACCGCCACAAAAGACCTAACCCTGCTGAACTGTTCCCAAGTCCAAAAAGTGACAGCAGCGCGATCGATCTCACCTCTACGGAAGCTTTAACAGCCCTGTCTGTATTAGCTGTTGTCGCCGACCATCAAATATCAAAAAAAAGACAAACTCTTGTCGCGAATACCCTGGGCTGGTTGAGAACTAAACACAACTTTTATTTTCGTCGTGCGATCGGACATAATGTTAACGGTTAACTGTTAAGTCTCTAAAAAAAAGTTACTGGTTATTATCAGAAAAACTTTCCTCAATAACCAATAACCGCAACAAATCACATCAAAATGACATTAAAGGTCGGAAACCGTGTTTAACTGAAATCTCGCCGATTTGCTCCATTTTTTCGACAGTAATTTGATTCCGTCCCCAAGAAAAATTGGTATACAATTTTTCAAATTCCAGCAGCATTGATTCGGCAAAACAGGCAAACAACTGTCGGCCCGGTACATCCATATTTACAATCTTCATAATTTTCCACTCAATATCGAGGGAATGCTCCACAATGCCGCCATTGAGTACGTAAATTTCGGGATGCTGAACCTGAGTTGCCAGATTTTTCGGATAGCCACCGTCAATCAATAAACAGGGTTGCTTCAATGTCTTGGGGTCAATTTCTACTCCCTTTGGCATACTGGCTACCCACACTACAATATCCGCTTGGGGCAGGGCTTCTTCCAAATCCAAGATTTTGCCTCGCCCCAATTCCGATTGCAAATCTTGCAATCGTTCTTTGTCGCGGGCAATGAGCAACAATTCTGCTACATTTGTTTTAAGATTGAGCCACCGACACACCGCACTGCCAATATCCCCAGTAGCACCGCAAACCGCTACAGTGGCTTTTGAAAGTTCTATTCCCAATTTTGGGGCTGCTTCTTCTACTTGACGGCAGAGGATGTAAGCCGTGTGAGTGTTACCAGTGGTGAAGCGTTCAAATTCCAACTTGAGATTGCGAATTTGCTTAATTTGCTGCAAGTTGAAAGTCTCAAAAATGATTGAAGAAAAGCCGCCTAAAGCAGTGATGTTAATCCCGTTTTTTTGAGCGTGTGCCATCGCATTAAGGATTTTGCGAGTGGCTGCTTTAATCCGGCGAGTGGCTAGCATTTCTGGCAGAAAACAGGACTCCACATAGCGGCCTTCTATTTTTTGTCCAGTGATGCTTGTTACCGTGATATGATCGACTATTTGAGGCGGTGCGCTGCACCAAAAATCGAGACCTTGATCGGCATATTCTGGATAGCCCAGCTCGTTAGCTACTGATTGGGCGTGTTCTAAGCTGGTTAAGTGACCGATTAGACCAAACATTAAGTTGTCAAATGAAGGAAGATTGAAGATTGAAGATTGAAAAATGGAAGAGGGAAGATGGGAAGATTAAAAATTTATATTTTAAAATGAGGTATCCCATTTTTAATTTTTCATTTTTAATTTTTTTCCCATTCCTTATTTCCTAATTAACTAGGCGGCTAAGCCTTGTGCTGACATCCGCATGATATCGCGGTTGTTAAAGCCTATGTTGCCTAGGGCTTCGCCGTAGGCAATCATAAAGTCTTCGATTAAAGCGTCTTTTTCCATTCCTAAAACGCGGGCATCGTCTGCGACAGCGTTTAGCAGTCTCCAGATGATGGGCAGGTTTTGGCGGTTGGCGGCTTCTAGTTCGGCTTTGGATTCCTCAAAGTGAGCTTGCAGCCAGACTTCCCCAAAGTTGAGGTGGCTGTATTCTTCTTTGACGACGCCTTCGGTGATTTTGCGAGCAAAGTCATCGGCGACGGGGATGTAGATGTTGTAGGCTGCGATCGCAAAACACTCGATAATTAGCGATTGGATCAGCAAGCAAGTTACAATCTGACCTTGAGCAGCGGCCGTTTGGAAGTTTCTGTGCAGTTCCGAAAAGAACTCCTTGGCAAATGCCATGTCCGGCGTGACTTTGAGATTCTTGCCGCAAGCTTGGAAGCCTTTCATGTGGCGGTTCTCCATCTTGGACAAGCCAACTAACTCTGCTTTTTTGTCAGCCAACAGTTCGGCCAGTGTCAGGTAATTATCGTGAGCTTCTTGTTCGCCTTCAATCACAATGGCGTTGATGCGGCTGTAAGCATCTTTGTAAGTTTCGGTTTGAAAGTCAATTGTTGGGCTGGCCTCAAGCTGGGGCATAGATATGTAGTCTCCTCATATAAGCTTGTGGGATGTTTGGAAACCCCTTTAAAATTGGGGGTCAGTGACAGTGCACTTTACCTTTTTTGAACGCACCCCATCTAAATCAGAGATTATAGCTGAGGATTCTTTCGACAAAGAACTTTTCTTTGACGCTCCGGGAAAAACTGGCGTCCTCAGCGTGTTTGGCGGACTTTTGCCGTCGAACACTCCAGAAAGACTATCGCTAGAATGCTATCTATTTACTAATTACTTGAATTAGTCGTTAGTCGATCTTTTGCCCGGAAATAGATGATAGAAATACGGTCTATGTCTCCACCTTTCATGGTTTTACAGTACCAACTCTATCTATAACATCATATCCTAACCACAACTTCCTCCCTAGGTACTCCTTCTTTCCCTCTACGACTATTATGTTGTGGTATGGGAATCTGGGAGGCGATCGGGTTGGAGAACCTCACAGGCTTATTATTTTAGGTTAATTCACAAATTTATGGGTAAATCCTTTGACAGGTCTCAAGCGCTGGAATTGCTGAGTTTTATTTTGTTGCTGGCGGGGGCTGCGCTGGTGCTGCTGCCACTGGCTGCTGTATTTTTGGTTTCATTATCACCATCTGGTGTGGGTGTCAAGGCCACAGACCTGACTTTTGCGAACTATCAGGAGGCTTGGCGACGGGGCAATTTTTTGTTGGCATTCCTTAATTCTACTCTAGTGGCGCTGGCAGTGACGGGTTTTCAGGTTGTGACTTCTGCTTTGGCCGGTTACGCCTTGGCCAGGCTGAAGTTTCGGGGGCGACAGGCCTTAGTTTTAGGGGTTTTGGCGACGCTGGTAATTCCGTTTCAGCTTTTGGTGATTCCCATTTTCTTGGTTTTGAAGTGGGGCCATCTGCTGAATACTTACGGGGCGCTGATTTTGCCGACGGCGGCTAACGGTTTTGGGATTTTTCTGCTGCGCCAGTATTTTATGACTGTTCCGGTAGAGTTGGAGGAGGCGGCAATGCTGGATGGGGCTAACCGCTGGCAGGTTTTGTGGCAGGTGATGTTACCTTTGGCCCGCCCTGCTTTGGTGACGCTGTTTTTGTTTACGTTTATCGGGGAGTGGAATGATTTGTTTAAGCCGCTGGTGTTTACGACGCGGCCCGAGTTGCGGACTGTGCAGTTGGTTCTGGCCGAATTTCAGGAACAGTTTACTAGCAGTTGGCAGTTGTTGATGGCTGCGGTGGTAATTGGAACTGTACCGGTGGTGTTGTTGTTTTTGACCGGTCAACGACAGTTTATACGGGGGATTGCGGCGACGGGGATTAAGAATTGAGTTGAAAATGCTTGGCAATTAAGTTTGTAGTCATTTGTGGAACCATTCTCAAGAACAGGCAAAATGCCTGTTCGACAAATACTAAATATTCTTGAGGAACAGGCATCTTGCCTGTTGCTGACATTGCTTCCAGATGTGAGTTTGTAGTCACTCGGCGATTGAAATCGCTACTATAGCAATCCTAAATCATTTGTGAATTTCTTACTCCCTCCCCTTGGTAAGGGGAAAGTTGGGGTGGGGTAAAACATTTACGACTCGTGCAAGGATTGCTATATACAAACGAAGTTTACTTTAAGTGGACTAAGATATAAAGGGGATATTAAAGCTGTATTATGTGAATCTATGCAGAAGCTCGGTTTGTTTTTATTTATTGTATCTTTTATACCGTGGCTGGCAATCTTGTTTGTTGTGCCCTTCCTGCCGCTGGACATTACCCAAAAAACTACTTTATCTGTCGTTTTGGCTGTTGGGGCAGAAGTTTGTTTTTGGATTAGCGTGGTGCTGTTGGGCAAAGAAGTAGTTACCAAATATCGGCGTTATTTGAATCCGCGCTATCTTTGGAAAAAAATCAGAAATTTTAACCGTAGATGAACAGGGCTAGACGCCGATAATGAGCCTGGAAGTTAGTGTTTATCTGCGGTCAAGGTTGAGCTATTCGCTGAAAATTTGCAAGCGAATAGAGCGTTCTCCGTCTCCAAAATCCACTTCAATCTTTTCTCCCGAAAGACTGTCTAAGCATCCCAAAAGCAAGCGCAAATTGGGTGTGCTTGCTCCTGTATCCACGTACAATCTATCTGCCAAACTGCCTAAGCGTTTCCAAATGGTGTAGAGTTTGACTACTGTTTGTTCTAGCTGTGCGGCTTGTTTTACAACGTCGGCGGTGGTTCCCAAACAGCCGACTCGCAAAGATTCTTCTAATGCCATTTCCATGTCTAAGTGAGACTGATTGAGAGCTTGCACTTGGGCGGCGGCGTCGAGATATTTTGATAAGTTCTTGGCGTCGGAAGTTAGCTGTTTGACAGTATCTACGTCTGGATTTTCTGCTACTTCTTTTTGAATTTCGCTTTGGTGAGATGGGGAGAGTTTCTCCATTTCTTTGACTAAAGGAGCGAGGTAGCGGGAAGGTAGAGAACCGGTAGATGCTTTTTCTTTGACTTCTTCTGGCAATAAATCTGAGTTCATTGCCATCCATTCGTCGGAGAGTTGTTTGACTTCGCGGCGGGTGATGCGATCGCCACTTGCTGCGGCATCTGTTACCATTTGCTGGACTTCGGGAGATGCTTTGGCGGTTTCTACAAAGGCTCTTTTGCTGAAGTTTCTAATGGAATTTGGGTCTAAATCTCCTTGCTGGATGAGAGTGTCGGCACTATTAGCTAATTCTATCAAAGAATAGGCTTGACTTTTGCCAATTTCTCTTTCTTTGAGCCAGTTCAAAAAGCCTGTGCCGCGTCCTTCGCCGCCTTTTTTTTCTCTGTCTCTAACTGTTCGGAGAATGCGTCCCCGCCAAATGTCGGTTTGCAAGTCGAAGCGATCGCACACTTTCCAGGCATTGTCAACCTGATTTTCAAAGTCAAAGTCTGGTAGTTGTTCGTCTTCGGGGTCTGGTAATTGGAAGTTGATGTCGGTAAAGCCGTTGAGGGCTTCTGCAAGTTCTGCGGGATTTAGGGGGACTTCAGCCATTAGGAAAAAATTGTGTAGTGCAACAGCCGGTTTAAGTGGGAATTTGCACGGGTTGACAGTTGAGACGCTACCTGTAGTAGTAAGTGGGGGAATGCTCACCCTACTAATAGAGTTTTTGTGCAAGTCATATTATTATTGCACGATGGAGGGCGATCGGCGAAAAGATACCCAAAATGACTCCGGGCACGCCCCTGATGGGACTTGATGCGAGTGCTGGCTGTGCGGGGATTGAGTTAAAGTGAATTAGGAAATTAAAGGAACTAATAAAATGCTGGAAACTACCAAACGTTAGGAGCGCTCTATCCCTTTGTTAGCCTAGAATTGAGAAAATAAGCTAAAGGAAAAGTGCCATGTTAGAACAAGACACCGCTAATATCATTACGATCGAACCGGGTAAGCGAGGTGGGAAACCTTGTATTCGAGGTATGAGAATTACGGTTTATGACGTGTTGGAATATCTCGCTTCTGGGATGAGTTATCAAGAAATATTAGATGATTTTCCCTATCTTACCCAAGAGGATATTTGGGCTTGTTTGAGTTTTTCTTAAATAGTTATCATATGAGGTTCGGTAATCGCTAATAATGATTGTATACTAAGAGCGTAAGGCTCGCGAGCTAGAAGCTCGAACTGTAGTCGTCATTAATTGACCGGACATAATATTATCTCGCTGCGTGAAATTATGCCCAAAGACTTTTCCGGTAAAAATCTCCGAGGTCACAACTTCAAAGGTCAAAACCTCACAGGTGCAAAATTCGTCGGTGCAGACATCCGAGGCGCAAACTTCACCGATGCCATCCTCAGAGAAGCTGACTTCACCCGTGCCAAAGCTGGACTCCAACAGCGCTGGACAATTTTTTTAGTAACTGTCTCGCTATTTCTATCGGTAATATCGGGATTGATTGCAGGCTTTGCTAGTTTTTGGGTAGCATTTTTTTTCACTCCAGATGCGATCAAACAGTACACCATTATTCCTGGTGTGCTTGTGTTGATAGTCTTGGCAATCTTCTTTATGGCTACTATAGCGATCGCAAATCATTCATAAATCGATCGAGGGTTCGATCGATCATTAGTTTCATGAGAATGTTGGCTCAAAATCACCAAACTTAT
>NZ_SRRZ01000117.1 GCF_013179805.1 Microcoleus asticus IPMA8
ACTATTATTCGCGAAAAATCTTCTCTTCATCCCTTGGGCTTGTCTTGGCAACTAGAATAACTGCTCCCTCTATTTATTGAGCCGATACAAATTTTTCTTAACTCCCCAATCTCCGCCGCTAATGACCGCTTAACTTTTTAGAGTAGATACACCCAGCAGAAAAGGAGCAGCCTAATGAGCAAAATCTTACACAGACTGGCAATGGCCGCTTTAGGAACCGGCGCCATTTTCACAATTAATACACTTAATAATTTAACAGAAGCATCAGCGGCTAATAAATTTGACCAATTAGAAATTCATCAAAACACAGCTTTTCCAATTCCCGTACCGGGGCAGTTCCATAAATAGGCAAATTCATTGATTTAATTAAGGAGAAATTATGAAGTCTACACTTTGCTCGCCGCAACCTACAGCTACAAAATCTGACTCCGTTGATGCTGAGGCGATCGATGCCTGCACTGCACTTGCGTGGGTTGAATTGGTAGCATTAGATGCCAGCGCTCTCACAGGGGATGATTGGCTGGCTTTGTGCGATGATATTGATAGCGGGGAAATCTACCGCTGCTGGTTTTTGTGGCGCGACCGCGAAGTTAGCGGTAATTGGGAAGCTTACGATCCTTTGAGCGATCGCCGATTTGTTGCTAAAGAAAAAGTGTTGCTCAAAGCCGCGATCGACTCGCTCGAAGATGCTAGAAATCTGGCGACAGCAAAACTTTAATTCATCTAAGCCGCATACATTTCGCGCGGACAAAACAATAATTTGGCGAAGATAATTGACGACTGACTAAACAAACTTTCGTCCGCCTGCACGAGACTGGAAGAAAAAGGGGTAATAGAACCGGATTTGATATGAGTCCCGAAAACCAAATATTCTCAAAAAAAATAAAAAAATTTACGGCGGCAGGCAGAGTTGACTGTATGATCCTATGTGCTTCGTCTCGAAAGCGGTCGAGAACACTGTGACCGCCGCTTTCTCGTTGCCACTGTTAAACTCTTTGTCTTTAAACATGACTCCAAAACTGCGATGGCTGTTGCCTGCTTTAATTACTGTTTTGTCGATCGCCCTGCCCGCAAAAGCTGATACACTAACATCTTGGCACTTCGATGCCAGCGAAAACCAACTCAATTTAACCACGGATTCAGGAGTTCAGCCGGAAGTCAAACTCATTGCAAATCCCACCCGCTTAGTAATTGATTTACCGGGAATAGTCTTGGAATATCCCGAAACTCCTCAAAGCTACAACTCAGCTATTCAACAAATTAGAGTCGGACAGTTTGACACCGAAACTACCAGGTTAGTCATACAATTAACTCCCGGTTATAAGTTAGACCCGCAACAAGTCCGAGTCATTAGAGAATCTTCCACTCGCTGGTCGTTTCAGTTGCCGAATCCCGAGCAAATAGCGGGGAACGAGTCTGTTATACCTACAGCTATTACCCGGATAGAACAAACAACAGGTCAAGTTACGCCCACTGTTTCTCCCGGAAATCTGAGAAACTATTCCGCTGATTTGGGGATGTCAACAGGCTTGGAAATGACAGCCATCAAGCCTCAAATCGAAAGTGCGATCGAACAGTATAGATCCCTCAGCGCCGGAATGTTTTTTCTGGATTTAGATACAGGCAATTATTTGGATATCAAGGGCGATCGCGTATTTCCGGCCGCGAGTACCATCAAACTACCAATTCTGATTGCTTTTTATCAAGATGTAGACGCAGGCAAAGTTAGCCTAGACGAAACATTAGTTATGAAGTCCGACTTAGTTGCCAGCGGTTCTGGAACTATGCAAGACGAACGAGATGGCACTCGGTTTAGCATCAGAGAAACCGTAGATAAAATGATTACAATCAGCGACAATACAGCCACCAACATGATTATTGAACGTTTGGGGGGAATTGCTAAACTCAACGAGCGTTTTCGCAGTTGGGGATTAACTGACACCAGAATTCGCAATTGGTTGGGAGATTTTCAAGGAACAAATACAACCAGTTCTGTGGATATGGTAAAGCTGCTGGCGATGCTGTCTCGCGATAAATTAGTTTCTGAATCGAGTCGGGAACAAGCTTTAGAATTACTGCGGCGCACCACAACTAGAACGCTGTTACCTTCGGGTTTAGGCGCAGGAGCCGTGATTGCTGACAAAACCGGAGATATCGGTTTTGTGGTTGGCGATGCTGGAATTATTGATATGCCGAACGGCAAGCGTTATTTAGCGGCAATATTTGTCAAACGTCCTTACAATGACCCGATTGTGAGAGATTTTGTGCGTCGGATTTCGCGGATTGTTTACAATTATTTAGACCAACCTGCGGCCAAAGTACCGGAATTATAGAACTCATGCAAAAAACCCGCTTTCTGGTAAAAATCGTCGATTGATACGAATAATTAACACAGAAACGGGGTTTTTGGTGTGGCTTGCGTAAGCGCTGAATTAACAATTAACTTAAGACTATTCTTTGCGCTCGATGGCTACAGTCAAATGAGCCGCAACTGCCCCAACTGTAGCAAGTACAGCAGCAATTGGAAAGACTACGGAGCCTGCAACACCGCCCACCAATCCAGCCATCAGCGGAATGTCTGCCAAAATCCGCCCTTGCGAGTTTTTGATGACGAGGCGGCGGAGTTTTCCTTGCTCAATTAGTTCTTTGACTTTAGCAATTAAACTGTCGGCGCTAATCTTGAATTCTTCCACTCTGACTTTTTCTTCTGTTGCAAATTCTGAAGCGAATAAAGGAGTTTCAACTGTTGGGTTGGCTGAATTTCCCGCTGCTGCTGTTTCGTCTTGTAGAATCGTTACTTGTTGTTCTAGTTGTGAGTTCATTTTTTGTAAGGGCGGGTGAAAACCAACCGTTTAATTTGTATACCCTTATCTTCGGCGATCGCACTTGGGAATGACAGGCAAGGAAACCCTACAATCTGCATTCGTACTTTCCACCTCCCCACTTTTACTCAAAACCTTATCTCTGTCTGGTTAGAAAAGGGCGGGTTAATCTATTCCTAAAGGTATAGAAAATATCTTTGGGAAAAGCCGCCCCTAGTGATTATTTGTGTCGAATTAGCTCGTAAATTTCCACATAGTCTTTAGCTGGATATTTCCACGAATTGTCACAATTCATGCCTTGAAGCATGAGTTTTTCAAATTCATCATGATAGTCATACCACAATCCGATCGCCCGATCGAGCGCCGACTCTAAAGCGCCGTAGTCGCTTTGGTAAAACACGTAACCGTTGCGCTCTTCAGGGAGGTGGCGGGTGTCGTAATCTCGATCGAACACAGTATTCACCAAACCGCCAACTCCCCGCACCACAGGAACAGTACCGTACCTCAACCCGATCATCTGAGTCAGCCCGCAGGGTTCGTAATTGCTGGGAACCACAATCATATCCCCACCCGCATAAATTAAGTGCGACAGTTCCTCATTAAAACCTAGTTCTAAATGGCAGTCTGGATTGTCATTTAAAAACTGTCTTTCGTGCTGGAAATGCGCATTAATTCCCGCTTCGGTGGCGGAACCCAAAAGCACGAATTGCGCTCCCTTACTCAGAGAGTAATAAATTGCGTGGTGGACGAGATGAACGCCTTTTTGGTCGTCCAAACGACCGATAAAGGTAATAATAGGCTTGTCAGCATCGCGCAGTAACAGCCGATCGCGCAAAGCTTTTTTAGTTTTGGCTTTTCCTGCCAAATCCTCCTGAGTGTAGTGGTGCGGAATATAGCTATCGCTCTCGGGATTCCACACGTCATAATCAATGCCGTTGAGCACCCCGCGAAACTTCTCTTGATATAAATGCAAAGTGTGGCCCAAACCGTAGCCAAACTCGCCGAGGTGAGCTTCCCAGGCGTGGTGCGGCGAAACTGTGGTGACAAAATTAGAGTACACAATGCCACCTTTCATAAAGTTGATGGCAAAAGGGTTAAAGTTATCTCGGAGGCGATCGTACTCAAAATAATAATCCGGTCTGTGCAAACCCGTGGCTTGCAAAATATCGCTACCTCCCATGCCTTGATGTTTGAAATTGTGAATGGTATAGCAGACTCGCTGATATTCCATCCAATTGTATTTGTAAATTTCAAACAGCAAGACAGGCACCAAACCAGTTTGCCAATCGTGACAGTGAATCACATCGGGACGCTTGTTGCTTCTGAGCAAAAATTCCAAAGCGGCTTTGCTGAAAAATGCAAACCGCATATTGTCGTCATTGCATCCGTAATAACAGCCGCGATTAAAAAAGTTATCTTGAGAGCGAGGTTCGATGAAAAAACACAACTGCCCGTGCACCCAGCCGCACAAGACATCGCAGAGGATTTCGCCACCGTACCAGGGCACAGCCAAATCCCGGTAGGCCTCGTGAAGTCCCCAAATGTGGTCGTACCTCATGCAGTCGTACTTGGGTAGAATAATCTCGACGCAGTGGCCGGAATTCTGCAACTCCCGACTCAAACCGTAAACTACGTCGCCCAAACCCCCTGCTTTGATGACGGGGGCGCACTCCGAGGCAATTTGTACAATGTACATTTTTTTTTCTCGCTCCTGGATAAATCAAAAAAATAATTTCTTAACTTGACAAAGTATATGAGTTCGCGACAAATAAGCAAGTCGGCCATTGGGAATACAAGGAAATACGCACAGCTAGCGGATGTTGGGGCAGATTCGGGCGATCGCTGGCAATAGCCCAACGGGGAAGGATATCATCGAGGCGAAGCTGCAAGCTCTCCTTCAGAGGAGAAATAATCGGTTGAGCAAGTCGAAATTGTGGCAACTAGATCGCAAATTCCGCAAAATTTAACTCATTTTCTCGCATTTGTCAACTCAATCTTTTGAGCCAAATCGCCATTTGTCTCGTCTAGTTCCGAATATCGATCGCATAACTCACTCAAAGCTTCTTCTCCAGCAATCTCTCCATTACTGACAAACTTCTCTACTTCCACCGAACCATCACTCAAAAATTCAATTTCCCACCGTTCCCCAGGTACAGATACAATTACCATCATAGCTTCATCGCGATGATGGGCTAAACTGTAATCAATCGCCTGTTTTTCCAATTTTTGCAAAAATAATATTACTTGGTCAAACCATTATTTTTCATCTTTCAAATCTCCGATCGCTCAACAATTTGTGAACTATCCTAAAGCCTGGGATATTTTCTTCAGCACCTCTTTCTATTTGCTCCCATATCATTTCGCTAAATTATTCCCAACTTGACGAACTTGCCGGAAGCTGTGCTTGTTTTATACTACCTTTTTTACCTTTGAGAATCTCAGACACTTTCATGCCTGCAAATTTGTGTGCGATGTTTCTTCCTCCTTATCTTGCATAAATCCCACTCATAATTTTCATATCGATCGACAGAAATGGAACAACTTATCCCAAACCCATCGCATCATTTTCACATACTAATAATTTACCTTTGCCCTGATAAAACCAAACATAACCCTCTCCACCGCCTTTGCCAAAATGACCTAATTTTCGATAATCTTCTTCAATTCCCTTGGTAAATCCTTTAACCAAATCGCAATCAGCTATCAAAGTTTCACCTTGTTTTAGTTCGACAACCTTAGCCGGTGAACTTGTAGCTGCTACAACAGTAGCTTTTTGCTCGCGCAAAGCTGTAACAGCAATTCTCCACCTACCGTCATTAGAAGCAGCCACTTGTCGAAATTTCAGTTTTTTAGCACCGATAACTACATTGTCAGAACAAAACTGAAATACACCGTCATCAAATTCCCACTGCTCTGCATCCGAAAGCTCGATCGGCGTATAATGCAGGAAATTCCCTTTTTGTCTCGGTTCGAGCTTCACCGTACCAGTCCCTTGATATACGGGAGCGTTGTAGTCCATTTCCGTTGTCAAAGATACCCACATATCTTTCAAACGGTTATCCGTTTTATAAACACCGGAAGTCAATTTCCCCATACACCAATGCAGCGCACCTTTTTGAATTATCACTCCCGAATTGTTCAAGTTAATTTCTACTTGCTGAACGAGGGGAATATTCTTAGTGGGATGGTAAAACTTATTGGTTTCAGGATTGATGTTATTTTGGATGTACCACAAATCAGTTGGTTCCAAAACTTGGATTTCGTATTTCATAATATACCTCGCGTATTTACTTGAAATGTGTTAAACATTTGACCCGTGATTTGGGACTTCCGCGCTCCCGGACTTATCTTGTGAAATTTATCTTTTGCAGACATCCTCTGCTACTGTTAAAGTATCTAGCTATCTTAGCAATAGCAGACAGCGCCCCTCCACAATTGTTGAGAAAAATTTATGCCTGCGATCGCACAATCTCCCAATTTACCCATTTTACAAGAAATCAACTCAGGATTGCCCAATATTTGCGGCTCCGAAACAGAAATTAATGCCGCAGCCAATAGCAACGAACCAATCTTTCTACCTAACACAAATCTGCGCCTGGAAAACATTCAAGCCGGATTCGCCTGCGCCCTGCATATGCACCAACCGACAATTCCTGCCGGTGCAAACGGCGAACTGATCTGCAATCTCCAGCATATGTTTGAACATCCCAACCAAGGAGACAATCACAACGCCGGAGTCTTTGCTTGGTGCTATTCCCGCATGGGAGAATTTATTCCCCAACTAATTGCTGAAGGTTGCAACCCGCGAATTATGCTCGACTATTCGGGCAATTTGTTGTGGGGATTGCGCCAAATGGGACGCGACGATATCTTTGATAATCTCAAGCGGATTACCTGCGATCCTCAATATCAACCTCACGTAGAATGGCTGGGGACAATGTGGAGTCACGCCGTCATTCCCTCAACTCCAATTCCCGACATCAAACTTCAAATTCAGGCATGGCAACATCATTTTGCAGCCATTTTTGGGTTGGATGCCCTGAAGCGCGTCAAAGGTTTTTCGCCCCCAGAAATGCACTTTCCCAATCACCCAGATACACTGTACGAATACATCAAAGCTTTGAAAGAATGCGGCTATCGCTGGCTGATGGTGCAGGAACATTCTGTAGAAAATCCAGACGGTTCGGGATTGTCGCAAGACCAAAAATATATTCCCAACCGTTTAGTTGCGCGCAATTCTCGCGGCGAAACAATCAGCATCACTGCTTTGATTAAAACCCAAGGTTCGGATACGAAATTGGTCGGTCAAATGCAGCCTTATTACGAAGCCAAAGGACGCAATAAACAGCAAATTGGCAGTGTCACAGTTCCTTCTCTAGTTACTCAGATTGCCGACGGCGAAAATGGCGGCGTCATGATGAATGAATTTCCCAGCGCTTTTGTCAAAGCTTGGCACGAAAACCGCGAACAAGGCGGCGGAAAATCCGGTGTTGTCGGTTTAAACGGCACTGAATATTTGGAGATAATTGAGGCGGCGGGCGTTAATCCTGATGATTATCCGATTTGTCAGGGGATTAACCAGCACAAAATCTGGCACCTAGTCGATCCCGACAGTACGACGCCGGAAAAAGTGGAAAGTGCGATCGCCCAACTCAAGCAAACAGACCATAATTTTCACATGGATGGTGCTTCTTGGACTAACGATTTGAGTTGGGTGAAAGGCTACGAAAATGTCTTGGAACCGATGAATCTACTCAGCGCTGCATTTCACAAAAAATACGACCCGCTGTTGCAGCAAGATGCGGCAGTTACCAAGCAGTTTGAATACCAGCAAGCTTTGCTTTACAACTTGCTGCTACAAACAAGCTGTTTCCGCTATTGGGGACAGGGAACTTGGACTGATTACGCCCGCGAACTTTACAACCGCGGCGCTGCTTTAATGAAGTAGGAAAATTTATCGTAGGGTGCCGCGGAAACACACTGTTTGAGCAGCATCAAAGATCCGCGCTGACGCACCCTACACCTAGAAAGCAAAGCTTCATTGATAAAGAGAGGACTAAAGTCCTCACTACAAACACTGATTTACCAATTACTGCCTACATTTCCTGCATCAGCCGCAAATAATTTTGCCGCATCTGCGTCATATTTTCCATCATTCTATTAGCCATATCTTTCTCAACATCGCTCATTTGTTGCCAAAATAAAGCCGATCGCCTAGCCATAATCGCTTCTTCCCATAGCATCTCCAAAAGTTGCGCCGCCATTGGGTTTTCAGCATCGATAATCCCGCACAATTGCTCGAAGGCCCGGTTGGCTTCGGTGTGACTGTTAACATCCTGAACCAGGCTTAGGCATTTTTTGAGTTGTACGATCGGATTTTCAGAAGAGTAAGCCATAATTTCACTAAGATAAGCTACAAAATTTACGCTGATACCTTTGACATTACTAGAGTTGTGACACAGCCGTAGAGTTCCCTACATACCACCGCCAAGGCAAATCAATTCCTTGAGAAATCCCGATCCGCGTAGTTTGCACAAAATTTATTGTACCCTCCTCCACAGCTTGCTGAAAGCGATCGCTCCGATGTTCTAAGCGCAGCGGTTGGCCTGCACCCAAGGGAAAACCGCTTAAAGTTCGATCGATCTTCAGTACCTTACACAGTTTCCCAGGCCCGGCGGCGAGGCGCGATCGCTTCTTATCGGGAATTCCAGCGAATTCTTGGGGAACCGCATCTACCTGCAAAGCTCGAATTAGCACAGCACTAGCAACTCCCTCTGCATCCGTCACCACGTTAAAACAGTGATACATCCCGTAGATTAGGTAAACGTAGCTCATACCCGCAGGCCCGAACATCACCTCATTGCGAGGAGTGCGCTGTCGGTAAGCGTGACAAGCGGGGTCTCCCGGGCCGTAAGCTTCGGTTTCGACAATAATTCCCCGAATTGTCTCGCCGTCAGGAAACTGCCGCACCAGCGAGCATCCCAGCAAATCAGGCGCTACGCTGGTAGATGGCCGCGCCAGCCAAAAAGATTCTACAATCTGAGTATTTGCACTCACTCAACAACAGCAGGTAAATTATGGACGTTAAGTTAGTTTTAGCAGTCTTGACAGCAGTTTTCACCGTTTGCTGTCTGTTCTTCGGCACAAAAAACGGATTCTACGATACTGACAAGTATCACGGTAACGGTTCTGCTCACTAATTTTAGGCGTGCAGTTAATTTCTTAAAAAACCGCTGCCTGTTTTTCAGGCAGCGGTTTTCTTTCGATTTAAACAGTATTTGCTAGTCTTACTAAGGGTGAATTTTGCCATTTGGCATTTGAGCTTCTTGCAAGCTAGCATTGGATAAGTCAGCGCATCCCATGAGGTTTAAACGCATTGTCGCCCCTCGATCCGTTGCTTTCATCTTGAAACCAACTACTGCATTTTCTGGGTTGTTCTGTTCTGGAACAGCCGTGACATTAAAATCCATATTTGCTTCTTTTTCATTAGCCTCAAGGTTGAAAGTGATACCGGCACAGCCCAAATCAGCTCCCGTCAGGTTGGCTCTATTTAAGTTGGCATTTTTGAGGTTGGCATTTGCCAATTTTGCTCCTGATAAGTTAGCACCTTCTAGGTTTGCTCCCTGCAAGTTGACTCCTTGCAAGTCTAATCCTTTGAGGTTGGCATTGCTGAAATTGCACTCGGGACACTGTTTTGTTTGCAACAATTCCTTGACTTGGTTTTGTTGATTAGAAAAAATTAGATATTTTGCCGCAGTAAATACAACTGCGATGGACAATCCAGCAGTAAATAAATTTTTTAATTTCATA
Organism: Microcoleus asticus IPMA8; assembly: GCF_013179805.1. Lineage (GTDB taxonomy): Bacteria > Cyanobacteriota > Cyanobacteriia > Cyanobacteriales > Microcoleaceae > Microcoleus > Microcoleus asticus. The sequence goes on from NZ_SRRZ01000117.1 coordinate 9,633, forward strand.
AATATCCGAAAAGCTGCGGGGGCTTTCTATCGCGGTTAATAGATTTCTACAATAGTGCGATCGACCTCTCCAGAATTTCCACAACAAAATTGTCTGCATCTGAGTCAATAAGTCCGGCGCAATTAAACACCGCCAGACTTATACATCCCGCCTCCTTTCCGTCGCCAATGCTGCTTTGAGCTTCGGACTCGTCCCGTCCGTCTGCTTCACTTTCCTTTAAGCAGTCCACAAACGGAATTTATTATTACCTGAAGGCGCGCATTGGCATATACCTGCGGACTGAAATAAAAGAAAATTTATTTATATCCCTGGAAAGAGGAAATTTTCTAGAGACTTGAAGATAATTAAAATAGAAACGCCATAAACGCCATACTGTAGCTGCGCTGTTAAGTTCTCAGCAACTACTTTTTTTGTCAAAATTGCTTTGAGAAATTAATTTACTCTAAAAACTGTTGGCAGCAGCTCAGGTTCCTCAACCTCGCCAGAACACACTCTACCTATAATCCCGACAATTCGGAGCGGCAATGAACACAATCAAACCCGAACCCAAAAGATCGCGCTTCATGGCTCTGCTGCTGACAACGCTGCTGACCTTTCCCTTTGTAAGTGCTTGCGGTTCTAGTGAGCAAAGTTCCGTTCCTCCGCCTCCTGTTGATAATACTCGCGCTGGAGGAGTGCAACCTAATCGCGGCTCCACTCCTACGCCACAAGCTAAAAAAGGACTCAACACTGCTCAAAAAGTAGGGATTACTTTAGCAGGAGCAGCCGCCCTTTACTACATCTACAATCAGTACAAAAATAAACAAGAAAAGGGGCCGCAGGGAAAACATTACCTTTCCAAAAACGGTCGCGTTTACTACCGCGATGCCCAGAATCGCGCTGTCTGGGTAACGCCCCCGCCTGAAGGAATTAAAGTTCCCGAGTCCGAGGCAGCGCGTTACCGCGAATTCCAGGGGTACAACAACCAAACTACCGGTCGAGACCTTACTACCGTGCCGGAAGCTACAAGTCCTGTTCCGGCACAGTAGCCTAACCACTTGAGATTTTAGATTGCCGATTTCGTGATTTTCACTTAAATCTGGGATTCCCAATCTAAAACACCCATTTTTCAACACATAAAAAAGAGGAACTTTATCATGGTAGATGGATTTTTCCGGAAGTTAAAAGATGCCGTCGTCGGGTCAGACAGCGAGCAAGTCGATCCTAACGACAATTACGAAGATCCCTCAAATCCCGGACTGTTCGGCAACGCGCGTCCTGCCAGCGAAGACCCCTACGGCGACCCGGCGGATGAGGAAGAGTTTAGTTGAGTCAGTTGACTAGAAAAATTACCTGGTAAGCAACAGCACCCCTGCGGGGGTGTTTTTTTTGGGGGAATACCACGAGTGAGCGAAAGATCAGCGGAAAAGGGAACTCTTGAGGCAATAGAGAATCTGAAACCCTTAACCGACAAGAATTGTTAAACGGAGAGGGTGGGATTTGAACCCACGGTGACATCACTGCCACACTCGATTTCAAGTCGAGCGCATTCGACCACTCTGCCACCTCTCCGGGCGCATAAATTTTATCATACCAGCAAATCTCTCTAACTACAAATAGCCGCAGATTCAGTGCGCCGATAAAGAATTTGTTCTCTTTCTACCGCGAAATCTTCGCCTACCCATACCATAGACACTTCCGACACTGCTCCATTTTCCAGCAGGACGATCGAGAAATTGCGCAGTTTCGAGCACTCTCTCTCCACAATTCGCGGTACGCTGGCCGCATTCAAATACACCGTACCCTCCGCACTCACCTCCAGCGACTTCCGCAACTCCTGCTTTGTGTGCCGCAGTTTGTGGTGCATATGACCAAAAGTTACCAGAGGTATGTGCTTCCCAGAACTCCGAGTTCGATCGATCGCCTCCGCAAAATCCGGGTCGCCCCAATCCCCTCCCAGCGGTTTCCAATCTCGCCCGCAGGGGTCTTCAGGAGCCTCTCCTAACCCCGTCGGGCCCGTGTGACCCAAAAAAATCACATTTTCGCAATCCGCCTGAGCAGCAGCCGCTGCTATGCGCTGTGCCGACTCCTCAAAACTTTCTACCCCAAACCACTCCGAGTAAAAATCCCCGTACTTCCACTCCGATCCCCCCCAAGTAAACGGGCGGCTTCCCACCACAGTTACGCCCAATTCTGGAAAATCCCGTTTCCCGTAACCGACGTGAGCTTCTCCCATTAAATCTAACTGCTGTTTCACCCAATTTTCTTGAGTTCGATCGTAAGGGCACTGACTGCGGCCCCACTCTGTCGCGGTGTACCAAGCGTCGTGGTTCCCAAAAACTGCTGCTTTCCGAATGTCCAATTGGGCGATCGCCCGCACAACCTCCACCGACTCATTGCCAAAATCCCCCACAAACAGCACCAAATCAACGCCCAGATGCTTCAGGGCCTCGCCGTCTTCAGGTTCCCACAGATCGTGAACGTCCCCCACCACCGCAATTTTGATAGATTTAGCTTTATTCATGTGATTTGTCATGTGCGATCGATCCCTAGCCCCTTCTTACTCAGCATAAGAAACAGCGACCAATTTTTGCACTCTCCCCCAGCCTATTTTGGATTTGAGATTTGAGATTTTAGATTGGCTCCACTGAACAGCCAGCACTTTTTGGTGAATTCAACTATAATTCAAAATACACTTTAGCTGTCTTCGCCACCTTCACCGGAATATTCTAACTGTGTTTACCACCGCACCTGCTCCGAACTTTACTCAAACCCGACTGCCCGACGACTTGTTTGCTGCAATTAACGCCCTCAAACAAGAGTTAAACGCCGTCATTCTCGCCCACTATTACCAAGACTCCGATATTCAAGACATCGCAGACTTCATTGGCGACTCCCTAGAACTTGCCCGCAAAGCCGCCAACACCAGCGCCGATGTCATAGTTTTTGCCGGAGTTCATTTCATGGCCGAAACCGCAAAAATACTCAATCCCGACAAATTAGTATTGTTGCCAGACTTAAATGCTGGGTGTTCCCTCGCCGACAGTTGCCCTCCCGAAGCCTTTGCAGCTTTCAAAGCCGATCGACCAGGACATTTAGTAATTTCCTACATTAATTGTACCGCCGCAATTAAGGCAATGAGCGATATAATTTGCACCAGTTCTAACGCGGTTAAAATTGTCAACCAAATTCCCAAAAATCAGCCGATTATTTTTGGGCCAGATCGCAATCTCGGTCGCTACGTCATGGAACAAACCGGCAGAAACATGGAGATATGGCAAGGAGCCTGCATCGTCCACGAAAACTTCTCAGAAAAAAAGATAGTTCAACTCAAAATCGAAAATCCCGAAGCCGAAATAATTGCCCACCCAGAATGCGAACCTCCCGTGCTGCGCCACGCCAATTACATCGGCTCCACTACTGCGTTGCTCAAATATTCTCAGTCCAGTTCTAGCCAAGCTTTTATTGTCGCGACTGAACCGGGAATCATTCACCAAATGCAAAAACAAGCTCCGCACAAACGCTTCATCCCCGCTCCTTCCACCAATAATAACTGCGCTTGCAACGAATGCCCGCACATGAGATTAAATACCTTGGAAAAATTGTATCTCTCCCTAAAGAATCAAACCCCCGAAATTACCATGCCCCTAGATATTCAACTAGCAGCCTTGCAGCCCATCCAGCGAATGCTAGAAATGAGCTAACCCCTCGCTATTTTTAAGTAAATATATTGTATGCTGGGTTGGGCGCGGCGATTAAATTAAATCTTCGCCTAACCCACCAACATCGATCGGCAATCCGTGAATCAGTTGTCAAACTCTTTCTCTTCTGTTCCTCTGCGCCTCTGAGGTTCCTTCCTTTAAAACTCATGAACGATAAATGATGCCGGAAAAACTGATTGTTTTCACTCGCTATCCCGAACCGGGAACAACCAAAACTCGACTAATTCCGGTGCTGGGAAAAACAGGCGCTGCCAACCTTCACCGCTTGATGGCCCAACGGACGATCGCCTGCGCTCTCTCTCTCCAAAAATCCCGCCGATTATCAGTAGAAATTCACCGATCCGGCGGCAGCCAACAACTGATGCAAGAGTGGTTAGGAAATGATATTATCTGTCAAAATCAAAGAGACGGCGATTTGGGCGCAAGAATGACAGCAGCATTTGAAAAGTCTTTTAATTCAGGGGTTGAGAAAACTGCAATTATCGGCACTGATTGTCCTGGTTTGAAAGCAGAAATCATGGCACAAGCTTTTGAGGAACTCAGCCAGCACGATTTAGTTTTGGGCCCGGCAAAAGACGGAGGTTATTATTTGATCGGGCTGCGGCGATCGATACCGGAACTGTTCGGTGGCATCGACTGGGGAACCAGTGAAGTATTTGCTTGTACGCAGGCGATCGCCCAAAAGCTAGACTTGAATATTGCTTATCTTCCCACTCTTGCAGATATCGATCGACCAGAAGACCTCCGCGGTTTAGATATTAATATATTGAAATAACTAAATTCGATTTTAATTATATTAACTATGATTATTTATCCTAGTTAATTATAAAAATCAACTAGATCCTCAAACCAGAATGTCATAATATATTAAGTGTATTTGTCTAACAAAATGCAGCGGTTAGACAGCGCTTGGGAGCATACTCCCAGGCGCGATAAAAAGCTAAAAAGTAGCAAATAATAAGAGGTCACATTTGTACAAAACCCGCCCTCCCAGATCAAAGCCGAATCTAGGCGCTGGCCAGGCGTAAAAAATTAGCAAATAACAGATAAGCTTTGTACAAAACCCGCCCTCTATCTCACGGGCTGCTTAATTCAGTATGCCGCCAGAAAATCGCAATCTCAAAATTTCTATTATAATTCCCGTCTTAAATGAAGCACCTACAATTGCCCGAGTCATCTCCACCGCCCTTCAGGCAAAAAATATCGAAATAATTGTCGCCGACAGCGGCAGCAGCGACGGTACAGCAGATATAGCAAAATCTTTGGGCATCCGAGTTATCTGCACGGCCCCAGGTCGCGCAGTTCAAATGAATGCAGGTGCAGCCGCAGCTACTGGAGAGATCCTGCTGTTTCTCCACGCCGACACTCTTTTGCCTCGCGGGTACGACTCTGGCGCGCGTGAGGCACTCGCTAAACCGTCTGCAGTAGCGGGGGCCTTTCAACTCAAGATTGACGCCCGCAGGATCTGTCTGCGTCTGGTAGAAACAGGGGTAAACTGGCGATCGAACTTTCTGCAAATGCCCTACGGGGATCAAGCCATTTTCCTCAAAGCAGCTACCTTTGACAAAATCGGCGGTTTTCCCGACTTGCCCCTGATGGAAGACTTTGAATTCGTGCGCCGGTTGAAAAAACAAGGCCGCATCGAAATAGTACCCCAGCCAGTGCTGACCTCCGCCCGTCGCTGGCAGCAGCTTGGGGTCATCAAAACCACCGCCATTAATCAAATAGTAATCATCGCTTATTTCCTGGGAGTGTCGCCCGATCGACTCGCTTTCTGGTATAAGGGACAAAAGAAAAATTCTTCTGAAAACTAAAGAATAGTGAACTTTTCTAAAGCTCACCGTTAATTATGTAAATAGGAAACACGTCCCTGCGTAAAATATGACTTGAACGCCTCAACTTTATTAAACTGCGAGGACAAACAGAATATGGCCGATCCCAGAGATGCAGAGCTTATTAAACCCTTTAACGGCGACCCCTTCACGGGTCATCTAGCAACTCCCATCAGTGCTTCTGATTTCACAAAAGCATTCATTGGGAACTTGCCCGCTTACCGCAAAGGACTCTCGCCCCTAGTTCGAGGTCTAGAAATCGGTTTGGCCCACGGTTATTTCCTCGTCGGCCCCGAAATCGTCTTCGGACCCCTGCGGGATTATCCCGAAGCAGCTAATCTCGGCGGATTAATTACAGCCCTCGTCTTAGTTCTGCTTGGCACACTAGGTATGTCTGCTTACGGTTTGGTGTCTTTCAAGCAAGACAACACCAGCTACCCTAGTGCTAATCCCATGACTCCCGATTCCCTCAGAAATGCTGAAGGGTGGAGCCAGCTTACCGCTGGTTTCTTCATTGGCGGGATGAGCGGCGTCTTTGCTGCCTATTTCTTACTCGAAAACTTTAACGGCGTTGACGCCATTTTCCGGGGTTTAGTCAACAATTAGGTTTCACTGCCAAATACCCCTGTTGGAACACACTAACTTTAGTTTGGAGAATTAGATATGACAGGTTCCTACGCTGCTTCTTTCTTGCCTTGGATTTTGATTCCGGTTATTACATGGTTAATGCCGGTTGTGGTAATGGGTTTGTTGTTTATCTACATTGAAAGCGACGCCTGAGCCTTACCCCGAAAGTAAGACCTAAGTTGGAAAGCCGAAGTAAAACGATTGACGAACAATTTCTCTGAAATTTCTAGATAAATCTAGGGAAAATCAGCAAAAATTGTTTTGAGATTGCTGGCAATCACAAAACTTAGTTTCTTTACCCCCATCCCCAGAATTTATCTGTGGAGCAATCTTTCAGTTTTCTTACTTCCGAACTCGTAATTGCCAAAAAATCCTCTGCCTGCAGGCAGAGGATTTTTTTACAAATAAGACAAATTATCCGATTAGGGAACACAAATTGCCAAATTCTAAGCCACAATTGTTATGGAAACTTATTCATGAGGAGACAGCGATGCAATTTTCCCCCGCACGCCGAATCTTAGCTCCATTCCTGATCTCGGTACTTCTGCTGGTGACCGCCTGCGGTCAAACCCAAGCCCCCTCCCGCTGGGACAAAGCCCAGCAGGAAAGCACCCAAAAACCTGCTCAAGCCAAGCAGACAACTGCTGACAAATCAAGTGCTAGTAATCAAAACCTGCCCAAAAAGGCAGTTGCAGGCGGCCAATTAAATAAATACTTCCCGTCTTCTGGCGGTGGATTCGATCGCGTCTTCGCTCAAGAAAAATCCGGTTTTGCTGAAGCTAAGCTGAACAAAGGCGGTAAAAATGTGGCGATGCTCTCGATTAACGACATCGCCGGCAACCCCTCGGCAGGCGCAAAATTTCAGCAAAGTACCAAGCAAATCGGCGGCTATCCCGCAGTTAATCAGGGTGCTAATATCACCGCTGTTTTAGTGGCAAATCGCTATCAGGTGAAAGTTCAATCCCGCGATCCGTCTTTTACCGCTAGCGATCGCGAAGCTTGGCTGTCAAAATTTAACCTCGGTGGCCTCGCTCGCGTCAAGTAGGAATGTCTATTGTCAAACTCCGCGCCCGACTCCTGTCTGGCGCTATTAGAACTAAGTCTGCCCAAATAAGACTGTGAAGTTCTTGCCATCTGCCAAAAGTAATACCTTTGATTCCCGTTCTAGCAAAAGGAGTTTTTTGTGAGCAAAACAGTCTTTGAATTAGTCGATACACTGCCTAAAGACAACATGACTGTCAAAGCCCTGCGAGCGCTTGACTTTGTGGTTCCCGGCGAGTGGAACAATTTAGTTGGCTTTGAAAATACCATTCGCACCGTTACTGGCGAAACAGACGAAGAACTGATCCAGCAAATTGGCGAGCGCGCCATCTACCTCTACAACGATAAGTCTCAGGGCTACCAGCGCGCTCTGTGGCTTTACCAAACTATTGACAGTGCCGACAAGGCTTTGGGCAGTGCCGCCCTCGCTAATAAAGTTGCGGAAAATGTCTCGTTTTTGTCGTTCCTCGGCAATATCACTCCCAAGGCTGAAAAAGCTCAAACGATCGACCTTTCTTTGAAGTTAGTCACTGAGTTGCTCGCTTTTTGCCAAATCAACGGCATTCCCGGCGACAGCATCGGCGATTTTGCCGGATCTTTGGGCGACTACGGTGGCGAATCCCTAATGCGGATGGCTGCTTTGGTTTGTTTCGACGGTTTGATTCCTTTGGGGCCTGACTTTATCATGGCAACTCAGTCTTGGATTCAAAAGCTCTCCCCTAGCGATTTGCAAGATAATCAGGCCTTCAAGTCGATCGGCGACCAGATTCCAGGGGGCTCTCCCGCAGGCCAACTCGGCTTTATTGGCGAAAGCTTTAACTCGGTTTCTGGCTGGATGAGCTCTTTTGTGAGCGATCGAGGTTTGACTCCCCAAAACGTACTCGGCCACTTGCAGAATTTTGTAGACATTTCTGCTGATAAGGTGGACTACGTGGGCGCATTCCTCGACATTAGTACCAACTACTACGAACACACCGGTGTTCAAACTCTCGCCCGCCGTTTGATTGAACGAGCTGTCGCAGAGATTTAGAATAATCTCAAGAGTTGTGATGTTTGCGGGCGATCGCCCTGAGTGTGTTGAGTTCAAATTTTTTTGAATCGCAATTTTCTCAGGTTGGTTTTCGATAAAAACTGTGTGCGATAGAGAAAGTCGATCGCCCGCACCTGCACTCACAACTCCTAGCCGATTACTATTTAACAGGAAGCGTTAATGTCAGAAGAACCGAAAAATCCTACCGCTGGCGAATCCGAAACTCCCAGTGCTGCGGTGGAGGACGCTCCGAGTTCCGACGCACCCGAGACAACTGACTTGCCCAGCACTGACAAGCCTCAGGCGGCTGCTAAAAAGCCCGCAGCCAAGGCGGACGGCGACAAGCCCCCAGCTAAAGCCAAAAAGGAAAAAGCACCTGCTGTTGAAGACAAGCCCTTTGCGGATTTTATTCAACAAGATTATTTGCCCGCCTTGCAAACTGCTTTAACTAAGCAGGGCGTTAAGGATTTAGAGGTAAGTTTGATCAAGCAAAAACTTCCCGTTGCTGGCATGAGTTCCGCCGGCGATTGCTGGCAGGTAATTGGTAAATTCCAAGAAGGTGAGCGCCAATTTAACCTGTATTTTCCTCAAGAAAATATTCAAAGTCAAAGAGCATTTTCCTGCGCTGAAAATAATACCAAAACCAGCACTTTAGAGCCTTTTTTGATAGACGAGCGCAAGGTTACTCTAGACCTCATGGTTTTTGGCGTAGTCCAGCGGCTTAATGCTCAAAAATGGCTAAATCTTAATTAGTTATTAGTCATTAGTCATTAGTTATTAGTTGTTAGTCATTAGTTGCTTGTATTTAGGCACTTACTAATGAGTGTCAGGGCGGGTTAATTTGGATAGGAACTTTACCGCTCGCCCCATCTCTAATTTTACCCCACTGACTCATAAGTGAGAAGTCATAGCTAATGACTAATGACTAATGACTATTGACTAATGACAGGTTTTCTTCGGATTTTGTCAAAAAATTGCGAGCTTGCATAATGCCGTAAAGGTTAACATCTGTTTCTAACAAACAAGCATGACCGCTGTTAGCCAGCAGCACCATTTCAGCATTGGGAATTACCTTGACTAAAAGCTTCGCTTCTACTAGGGAAGGCAGCAGCCGATCTGCACCGCTAGCAATTACTAGCGTCGGCTGTTTGATGCCGCGCAACTGATTTTCGTCAACATTAAACGATCGCACTAACGCCAATCTCCACACAGACGTATTTTGCGGTACTGCTTGCATCGCTTCTAGCAAAGCTCGCCGATCGTCGCGCCCGATCTTTCCTAAGGATGCTAATATCGGCAACAGACCGATTACCGACAGCGGATAAAGGTTGGCCGGCAGCCACTGAGTCAGGTACGATCCCCACTGCACCCAAGGCTGCTGTCGAAACGAAGAAGCTGGATTGACTAACATTAATCGATCGCACAATTGAGGAGCTTCTAAAACAGTTTTCATCGCTAAACAGCCCCCAAATGACTCGCCACACAGATAAACCGGCCGCTGCGGCTTTCCGGCTTGCTTTTCTGCTTCAATTAAGGCAATTGTTTCGCTAACAAGTACCTCCCAACTAGCCATGTCGTCAGCCGGTACCGTTAAGCAGCGAATGTCGAAATGACTTGCTAATTTAGAAATTTGCGGCCGCAGCAGCAAACCGCTGCCATCCATACCGGGCAGAAATACAAATAAAGGGCGATCGGGTTTCGGCGGTTTGGGGGTTAGGAAACGAATCTTGTTGTTAGCATTTGCCATGATTCAAATCAATCGATTTTAGATTTTAGATTTTAGATTTTAGATTGGAAATCTGACACGAGCCAACAGTCAACAGTCAACAGTCAACAGTCAACAAACTTACAAACAACCTCGTTGGAGTAATTCTGCAATTTCCCCCTGACAGTGGTCTGTGAGTTCAGCAACAACTGCTTTGGCTTTTTTGCCTCGATATTGCTGCTGTCGATCGACAGTAATCCAGTAAGGCCGGCCGATTAAAACATTAACTCGCTGATAAACTATCACAGGATGCCATCCCGATCGATCGAACAGCGGTTCCGAAGGATCGAAAAAACTCAACAACTTGAGCGGTACACCCGATCGTACCGAGTGTTCCTCAAAAGAACTAATCGCCACCGGCAAAACCGCCAAATCCCGCACCGGAGCCCGCAAAGCCAAATGAGCAAATCCCCGCTGAAACTTCCCCACAGTATTCGGCCCAGTTAGCTTCACCATCGGTTCTGCACCCTCGGGAAACACCCCCACCATCTCTCCGCCTTGCAGCAGCGCTGTCGCTTGAGAGAAAAAATGCTGCTGTCGGTGCTCCGGTGCTTCCAAGGGGAAAGCGCCGAAACTCGTGACAACTTCCCGAATCACCGGGACTTGACCCATGTAATGATGACAAGCAAAGCGGATCGATCGACCCAAAGCCGCCGTCAGCAGCACAGGATCTAAGAAACTGCGGTGATTGCTCACCACCAGCACCGGACTCTCTTGGGGAATCCGGTCTTCGCGGTACACAAACGTCTGCGTTCCCAAACCAGCCAGGAAACAGCGCGAAATCAGCAATTTGCTCTCTGAAGACATGGGCCAAAAGACAGGTGGGACGCTATAAAGGTGGATTCTATTCTCATGAAGCTTAACATTACTTTACCAAGTCGGGGCTCCCTCAAAAAGTAGACTTTCCCCTGATGCCTTTGTTTCGCAATCCTGGACGCACGGGCGGTCATCACCTTGGTTTTTTGGGGCGTTTACTTCTAGTCAGCCCGCCAAAACAGTACAAAACCGGGTTTCTAGGCGTCGGAGTGCGATCGCCAACTGTTTCGGCAGAAATTCCCAGTCAGAAGCAAAAATATACCAAGTGTTGTGGCAACTTATTAAAGAATGTTTACAACAACCCCAAAACCAAGTTGCGACAGCTAAACTTAGAAATTTACAGTGGGCATTGACGCACTGTCAAAGTATTTTTGGACAAGTCGTAATAGCAATCTCCAGAGGCATCAAATGAATAACATCCAAAACTATCGCCTTAAATGTACCCTCACCTTTGGCGACATTTACGGTCAAATCATTGTTTGGCTGATAGTCATCTTCCTGAGTCTAGCGTCGGCACTCGCCTTGTGGAGTAGCGCCCGCCAAATCTACGCCTTGGCTACCGTCGGCTTGATTTTAGTGCTGTCTCTGCCCTTCTTGCTGTTTGCTTTCGTTACAACTCTGCTAAATAACATTGAAGTGCTTGCTGTAGAACCCGGTACGGAACCTCAACCTTCTGCAACGGGAAATCAGTCGCTTCAGAACCCTGCCGAAAGCGCCGGCTAGTCCAATTTGAAAATTTAACTTTAGATTTTCCATTCAAATCAAAAGTTAAAAAACTTCCTGCTCTTGTGGTAGGAAGTTTTTTTTTGCGTCACCATAAGTTGAGCAGAACACTCAAAATAATTAAAAGAAATGCTAGAACACGACGTAATCATTGTAGGCGGCGGTTTAGCAGGTTGTCGCGCCGCAGTAGAAATTGCCCGGACTGACCCCAGTTTAAAGGTAGCTGTAGTTGCCAAAACTCACCCGATTCGATCGCACTCCGTCGCAGCCCAAGGTGGCATGGCCTCCAGCCTGCAAAATGTCGATCCCGAAGACAGTTGGAAAGCCCACGCCTTCGACACAGTAAAAGGTTCAGACTATTTAGCCGACCAAGACGCTGTAGAAATCCTCACTCGCGAAGCACCCGGTGTAGTCATAGATTTAGAACACATGGGAGTCCTCTTCTCCCGCCTCCCAGACGGCAGAATTGCCCAGCGCGCTTTCGGGGGACATTCCCACCGCCGCACCTGCTACGCCGCCGACAAAACCGGTCACGCCATCCTCCACGAATTGGTCAATAATCTGCGCCGCTGCGGAGTTCACATCTATCAGGAGTGGTACGTTACCCGCCTGATTTTGGAAGAAGGCCAAGCCAAGGGGGTAGTTATGTACCGCCTGCTAGACGGTCAAATTGAGGTTGTCCGTGCTAAGGCGGTGATGTTTGCCACGGGCGGTTACGGTCGAGTTTACAATACCACGTCGAACGATTACGCCTCCACCGGAGACGGTTTGGCGATGACGGCTTTAGCTGGATTGCCGCTGGAAGATATGGAATTCGTGCAGTTTCACCCGACTGGTTTGTATCCCGTGGGAGTGCTGATTTCCGAGGCTGTGCGGGGCGAAGGCGCTTATTTGATTAATTCAGAGGGCGATCGATTTATGGCCAATTATGCCCCGTCGCGGATGGAATTAGCGCCCAGAGATATCACTTCGCGGTCAATTTCCATAGAAATTCGCGCCGGTCGAGGAATTAATGTTGATGGTAGTGCCGGCGGCCCCTTTATCTACCTCGATTTGCGGCACATGGGACGCGAAAAAATCATGAGCAAAATTCCTTTTGCTTGGGAAGAAGCCCACCGTTTGTTAGGAATTGATGCCGTAAATCAGCCGATGCCCGTCCGCCCTACCGTTCACTATTCAATGGGGGGAATTCCTACTAATGTTAGCGGGCAAGTTCGCAGCAGTCCTGAGGGTTTGGTGGACGGTTTTTTTGCAGCCGGCGAAGCAGCTTGCGTGTCTGTTCACGGCGCCAACCGTTTGGGCAGCAACTCGCTTTTGGAATGCGTCGTTTACGGCAAAGTTACTGGCGCAACCATAGCACAATTCGTACAAAATCGTAAGTTACCTGCCGTAGACGAACAGCGTTATATTACGGAAGCAAAAGAGCAAATTCAGGCACTTGTAGAACGTCCCGGAAAATACCGAATCAATCAAGTGCGGCAGCAGTATCAAGATACTATGACTGAGTATTGTGGTGTATTTCGTAGCGCCGAATTGATGCAGGAAGGTTTGACAAAATTGGATGAATTGGAGCGACAATATGAGGAGGTTTACTTAGATGATAAAGGGAAGTTGTGGAATACGGAAATTGTGGAAGCTTTGGAGTTGCGGAGTTTGATAATTGTCGGGAAAATGATTTTAACTTCTGCTTTGAACCGGCAGGAAAGTCGGGGAGCTCATTCGCGGGAAGATTTTACTGAGCGCGATGACGGCAACTTCTTGAAGCATACAATGGCCTATTATTCGCCGGCAGGGATTGATTTGGCTTATATGCCGGTGGCGATTACGATGTTTGAGCCGCAGGAGAGGAAGTATTAATTTGTAGGTGTGCAGTTCGCACCTTACTAATTGACAACTACAGGTTCGCCAAGCAGAGATATGCTCAACCATATTTTGCTAGCTGTCAAAGCCGAACATTTTTCAGACAGTCCTGGACGCACTCGGACAAAAGAAACCGGGTTTTTTACCCAATCTGCGGGCTGCAACGCGTCTTTTTGTAAAAAAACCCGGTTTCGCTTGCCCCATGCGTAAGTCCTATCAGAAATAAAAATTGCAACCACTACCAGAGGTAAGCAAGTGAATAGAGAAAATGCTGACATCAGAAAAAACACCGTAAGGGAAGTTTGTGAAAAAGAAGTAGTAGAGTTTCTCCAGGTAAGTGCATACAAATTTAGAGAATTCCTACCCCAGCATAGAATCGGTTATGTAAAGCTGACATGGAACTGGAAAAATATGACTCTTCTGCCTCCATAAATAGTCAGACCTCCTCAGAATTTACCTAAAAATATACTCGATACTTTTGAACGTCACCTCTGGTATTCTCGACATAACATCAGCGATATTTATCTCCTGAAGATTCCTATTGACGGTCGAGATGCTTTTTTCTTTGTCATTTCTGGGCACTGTCACGATGCCTGGGATAACGGTTGTTGGTTAGTTGAAGTATTTGATAAACAAGGCGAGTTTCTGGGATCGGGCGAGGTTTTGGATAGGCGGGAGGATGCAATTATTAAAGAGTACATTAAGTGGAAAGATCGACAGCTAGACGGTCGAGACTACTACACGGAAGCACCTCCTTGGGACGGAGATCCGCCAGAAGATGATTCTTACGAATACTGGGGACAACGTATAGTCTGGTCAGAGAACTAAACACAATCTACTGAGTTTGCTGTTTATTCAACTCTGGGAAATGACTACAAACTTCGCAGTGTTATACTGCTTTTATCCTGTATGGTTCCAAACAAGTAAAAAATGGTAGCATAGGATAAATCTTGCTAAAACCATAAAAAACATCGTAGTTCTAAACAGTTAAAAATAATATATGACTAAAACGACACAGACATCTCAATTCCAGCAAGCTCTTGAAGCTGTAGAAGTTTTATCATTAGAAGATCAAGCCCTGCTTCTAGATATTCTTCAGAATCGTCTGCAACAACAGCGACGAAATGAATTACTCAAGGAAGTGGCAGAAGTTCGTCAAGAGTATGCTGAGGGCAATGTTAAATTTGGGTCGGTAGCCGATTTTATGGCGGAGTTAGATGATTGATGAAAATTGGTTGGACTCCCAAATCTATTCGTACTTTCAAAAAGTTAGTTCGTAAAAATCCTCAGCTTCGCCTTTTAATTGAAGCTACGCTTGAACTTTTGTCTGAGGACTGCTTTAACCCCAGCTTGCGAACTCACAAACTGACAGGAGATTTATCGGGTATCTGGTCGTGTTCAATAGATTATGATTATCGGATTTTATTTGAGTTTGTGACCGATCCAGAAGATGAGGAGGAAGCTATTTTATTGCTCAAAATGGGTTCTCATGATGAAGTCTATTAAGACCGATCGCCCTTTTCCCCAATTCTCTCCCGCTATGTCACTCTCCAGCATTCTCCGTCACTTCTTCCACAGATAAACTTAACGCCTCCGCCACTTGTTCGGCACTCAAACCCATTCCCAACAATCGGGGAATTGCATCCCTTCTTGCCTGAAATTCAGCTTGTCGTGACTGTTCTGCACTCTCGGCTCGCAATCTTTCTTGTTCTGCTCTTTCCCGTTGTTGTTCTCCTCGCAATCTCTCCAATTCTGCTCTTTCATCGCCAATCAACAGCAAATTACCTTCCTCGTCCCACCAACGCAGCCAAAGCATACTTTGATTTTGATAACTGCCTTGCCAAAGTCCCAATTCTACGCCTAAATATGCAATGGGAAAATGCTGAGGGGGTGACAAAGAGGTCTAGGAGATAGACCGAATCAGGGTTGCAGCCCGCATACCTTGTTGATAAAAGCGACGTTTATTTCGAGTTAACTTCATTAACTGTTCCACCTCCAAAGAATATTGTTCGAGATAATTAACCCACTTTTCTCCATCTTGCGCCTTCACCAAATGTACTCCGTCTTCGATATCTTTTTCTAGGTTCTCGACGCCGACATACATATTTTCCTACCTGCTTTTTCTGCTGTAGTTTAGACTAAAAAATGAGCGCAGCTAAAAGTAGCCACCTTTGAATGTCAGGCAAGCTGTTGCTCAAAAACTCAAAAAGTAGAAGA
>NZ_SRRZ01000118.1 GCF_013179805.1 Microcoleus asticus IPMA8
TGAGAACGTTTCCTCTATGCTTGCTCTTCGCTGTGCTTATCTCAACGGTCAACTTTCAATTTGATGTATGTGCCAAAGTGAGATGCACCCTGCCCCTTGCCCCTTGCTATTCCCCTGCCAAAGGTTGTAAATTAAAACAGAGTGGAATTGCAACATTGGTAAAAGTATGATTGTGTTGGGTACTAGGTTTGGGGCGAGGCGGACAACTTGCAGCGGATAACTCAATTCTACAAATAAATCAGGGGGTCTGCTAGCACCCCGCGCACCCTCAAGCCTGCGCGCTTTAAGTTCCCCAATTAATGAGCTAGGTAACTGCATCCCCTGCTGAGATTTTTTTATTACTAAAAAATAGCCAATGACATCTGTTTTTGAGTCAACTTTAACGCCTGCTTGCTTGAAAGTTCTTTTAGTAGAAGACTGTGCAGAAGATGCAGAACTCATTCAAGAACTGCTGTCTGAGCGCCCACAGGCACTATCAATTGATTTGGCTTATGTAGTTAGTCTCCAGGAAGCTATAGAAATTTTAAGCGGCGAGATTTTTGATGTAATTTTATTAGACCTTTCGCTTCCTGATAGCCCAAAATTTAATACTCTTTTCCGGCTGCAAGATTGCGGTATAAATATTCCGATCGTCATTCTGACAGCCGCCGATGACGAAGAACTTGCTGTCGAGTTAATTGCCGCCGGCGCCCAAGATTATCTGGTGAAAAGACAAGTAGACAGCCGGCTGCTGGTGCGGACGCTCAGGTGCGCGATCGCCCGCCAAAAATGGCAAGCAGAATGGCAGAAAAGTCAAGAAAAATACCAGCAGGTTGTTCACAATATCAAAGAAGTCGTTTTTGAAACAAATACTGCTGGCAATTGGACTTTTCTCAATCCGGCTTGGACGGAAATTACCGGATTTACTCTTGATGAAAGCTTAGGAAGCTCCTGTTTGAGTTACATTCATTCTGACGATCAATACCAATATTTAAATTCGTTTAGGGGCTTGAAGGAAAATCAAGAAATATCTTGTTGCTATCAAATTCGATATCTTACCAAAGATGGCGATATTCGCTGGGGGGAAGTTCAAGAATTTTTGATGTTTAGCTGGAACGGCGCGGCGCAGGGGACGACAGGAACTATCAACGATATTACGGATAAAATTTTAGCACTCTCAGAACTCGAAGCTAGTAAAAAGTTTTTGAATTATACGATAGATGCAGTTGCAGACCCAATTTTTGTCAAGGACGAACAGCACCGCTGGATACTGTTAAATAATGCTTTTTGCAAGCTAATCGGCAAGCAACGCGAGGAACTTCTGGGCAACTCTGATTACGACTTTTTCCCAAAACAAGAAGCTGAATTTTTTTGGCAGACTGACCAGCAAGTGTTTAGGACGGGGAAAAAAAACGAGACCGAGGAATTATTTACGGACGCCAGCGGTGCAAAGCACATTCTGTCTACTAAAAAAACTATGTTTGAAAATACCGACGGCAGTAAAATTCTCCTCGGGATAATTCGAGATATCACTCAGGATAGGCGCAAACAATTAGCGCAGCAAGAAAGCGAAGCTAGACTGCGGCAAATTGGCAGCAATTTGCCGGAAATAATTTATCAATTTCGTCTGTTGACAGACGAAAAAAAAAGTTTTCCTTATATTTCTTCTGGCAGCCACAATTTATATGAATTGGCACCAGAAAAAATTCAGCAGAATCCCCAACTACTTTTTAGTTTTATTCATCCAGACGACCGCCAAAGATTTGAAGAATCTCTTGCTGTTTCTGCGGCAAATATGCAGCCCTGGCAGCAGGAATGGCGCGCGATTGTGCCGTCGGGAAAATTTAAGTGGATGCAAGGGGTTGCGAGACCGGAACGAGTTGATTGTCCTACTGAAATAGGGCAGGAAGGGGATATAGTTTGGGAAGGCATGGTGCTGGATATTACTAATTTAAAACAGACAGAAGCAGCTTTGCGGGAGAGCGAAGCAAGATTTCGATCGCTCGTTGAGAATATCCCCGGCGCTATCTGCCGCAGCTTGTATGATGCTGATGAAACGATGGTATTTATCAGCGATGAAATAGAGACAATTAGTGGCTATCCTGCTGAGGATTTTATTCACAACAACCGCTGGAGCTTTGCTAGCCTCATCCATGAGGCAGACAAGGAAATAGTCGATCGACAAGTCAGTGCAGCAGTAGAGTCGAAACAGCCGTACCATATAGAATACCGGATTGTTCGCGCTGACGGTGCGGTGCGGTGGATGTCGGAAAGAGGTAGGCCAACTTACAATCTAGAAGGGCTGGTTTTGTGGATAGACAGAGCGATTTTTGACATTACCGAGCGCAAACAAGCCGAACTGACTCTGTGCCTGGTAACTCAAGCTGTAGATAGCGCTAGTGATGCGATCGCGATCGCAGATTTAGACGGTTATTCCGTTTATCACAATCAAGCATTTATTAAGCGCTACGGCTATACAGTTGAGGAGCTAAATAATGCCGGAGGTCCAGCAGTAATGTATGCCAAATCTCAAGATTTGAGAAAGCTATTTAGGGTGCTGCGGAAAGGTTTTTCCTGGAACACTGAAACTGAAATCAAGACTAAAAGTGGCGAAATTGTTGAAAGTTTATTGCGAGCTGACTGCATTAAAGATACCGCGCTTCAACCAATAGGAATGATAGCCATAATTGCCGAACTCACAGAACTAAAACGCACCGAATCGGCATTAAAGCTCAGTCAAGAGCGATTGCAGTTGGCGGTTTCAGGCAGCTCTTTGGGGCTGTGGGATTGGAATATAGCTACTGGCGAAACTTATTTCGACTTTCATTGGAAATCAATGCTCGGTTACGCAGAAACAGAAATTGAAAATAACCTCCTGGGTTGGGAAAGTTTGCTGCATCCCGAAGACCGACCGAAGGTAATGGAATCTTTAAATTCCTATTTGGAAAGTGAGACTGAGATCTATGAATTTGAATTTCGGATGCTCAACAAAGCGGGCAATTGGCAGTGGATTATGGCGATGGGCAAGGTAGTCGAGTACGACGAATGGGGTGCGCCGTTGCGGATAACAGGCACTCACAAAGATATCAGCGCCCGCGTTGCAGCAGAAGCCGAAAAAACGCAGTTGATCGCATCTCTGCAACGACTTGCCGAACAGTTGCAAGCAGCGCAAAAAATAGCCCGCATCGGCAATTGGGAATTCGATATTGAGCCAGGAATTATTACTTGGTCGGAAGAACTGTTTCGAGTTTACGGTCGAGAATTGAATCGCCCGCCGACAATGGAAGAACTTTTAGAGCAAATTTATCCCGATGACCAAGAAAGGTTTACACAAGTTGTGCAAAAGGCAGTGACTGAAGGGACAGCTTACGATATCGACCACCGCATCTATTTTCCATCAGGAGAAATCAGGCACGTTAACGCTAAAGGACAAGCTGTTAAAAATGAGTTTGGTCAGGTGGTGCGGCTGTTTGGCACGGCAATGGACATTACCCATCGCAAAAAATCAGAAATTGCTTTGCAAGAAAGCGAACAGCGATTTCGAGCTGTATTTGAACAAGCGGCGATCGGCATTGTTAAAGTGTGGCCAGACGGTCAATTTTTGAATGCCAATCAAGGGTTTTGCAATATTGTCGGATACTCAAAATTGGAAGTGAAAGCGCGAAATGTTGGGGATATTTCTCACCCGGAAGATGTAGCAGCCGATGTCGAGCCCCGCGACAAACTATTAGCTGGAGAAATCTTGAATTATTCAATTGAGAAACGCTTTGTTCGCAAAGACAGTTCATTTGTTTGGACTAATGTGAGTGTATCTTTAGTGCGAGATGGGTTGGGGAAACCGAGCTACTTAATTGGTATGATTGAAGATATTAGTCCTCGCAAACTTGCCGAGGCTATCTTGTGCCAGCAATTAAAGCGAGAACGCTTGGTGGTAGGGATGCTGGAACGCATTCGATCTTCTCTAAATTTAGAAAAGATTTTGACAAAAACTGTTGCTGAAATACGGCAGTTTTTGCAAACAGATCGGACAGTTATTTATCGCTTTAATTCCGATTGGAGTGGTTTTGTAACTGTCGAGTCGGTGGACAAAAATTGGCAGTCGATTCAAGGAATAACTATTAATGATTATTGCTTTGAATACAGCTATGTTTCTGCTTGCGAACACGGACGCGCTGTAGCTGTGGATGATATTTATAAAGCCGATCTTTCCCAGTGCTACATTAATTTATTAAGTCAATTTCAGGTGCGAGCTAATTTGGTAGTGCCGATTTTGCAAGGCGAGAAGTTGTGGGGGTTATTAATTGCCCACGAGTGCGCGGGCAGTCGCCGCTGGCTGGAAATTGAGGTCGAGTGTCTCAAACAAATTAGCGTGCAGTTGGCGATCGCGATCCAGCAATCGATGCTGTTTGAGCAAGCACAAACTGAAATTGCCGATCGCAAACAAGCCGAGTCAGCTTTGCAGGAATCGGAAGCGCGAGAACGTTCAAAAGCGCTAGAGTTAGAAGCAGCTATTAACAAACTCAGAACCACTCAAGCTCAGCTCGTTCAAAATGAAAAAATGGTGAGTTTGGGTCAGTTAGTTGCTGGTGTTGCTCACGAAATTAATAACCCCGTTAGCTTGATTCACGGTAATCTCAGTCCGGCTCGCAATTACACTTTAGATTTGCTGGAATTGATTAAACTTTACCAGAATTACTGTCCTAATCCTCCAGCCCAAGTCTTGGAGCAAATTGATCGAATAGACTTGGATTATATTGCTGAGGATTCCCCGAAATTGTTTAATTCGATGCAAGTAGGAACAGAGCGAATTGTCGAGATCGTGAAATCCTTGCGCAACTTTTCCCGCTTGGACGAGTCCGCTGGAAAGTCGGTCAACATTCACGAGGGAATTGATAGCACTTTGATGATTTTGCAAAATCGGTTAAAATCTCACAGCAGCCATCCGGGGATTCAGATAGTTAAAGATTACCAACTATTACCGCAAATAGAATGTTTTCCGGGCGAGTTGAATCAGGTATTTATGAATATTTTGATTAATGCGATCGATGCTTTGGAAGAACGCGACAAGCAGCGTCCGATCGAGGAGTGCGATCGACATCCCAGCACGATCGCTATTCGCAGTTATCAGGCTGCTGCGGGCTTCGTAGCGGTATCTATTGCCGACAACGGGCTGGGGATAACGGACTCGGTGCGATCGAGGCTGTTTGACCCGTTTTTCACGACTAAACCTGTGGGCAAGGGAACGGGTTTGGGACTGTCTATTTCTCACTCGATTATAGTCGATCGGCACGGCGGCCGATTGAGCTGTATTTCGACATTAGGAGAGGGAGCGGAGTTTTTGATTGAAATTCCAGTGCGGCCGAATTTAACTGGTACGATATCGAAGAAAGGGGGAATAAATTAGGAATTGGTAATTGGAAATTGCGCAGCAGTAATGAGTAATATCAAATACGGTAACATTGGAATTATAACCTGCAAGCGAGCATTCCGCTCGCTCCGGCTCACTCGATCGCGTCCGGCTCGCACGGCACTCGGAAAATTCTTATTCCGATGCACAGGTCAACGATATGAGTTGTGAGTTGTGAGGGGAAAATTAAACACGATATTACCAATTACCAATTACCAGTTACCAATTACTAATTAGCAATTACCTTCAACTTTTACATAAAAATCGGGGAAGATTCCCAGTTACTTCTGGCGTGACAAATGCGATTTTTGCCTTCGGTTTTGGCTTGATAAAGGGCGCTGTCAGCGCTGCGAATTAGGATGTCGGGAGATTCCTGGGCAGAAGGAATCGCCGTAGCACTGCCGCAACTGAGGGTAACGTAGGGGCCGATCGGCGATCGCGCGTGGGGCAGTTTCAAGCTGGCGATGCCGTCGCAAATTTTCCGGGCGACAATGTTTGCCCCTTCGGCGCTAGTGTTGGGCAGCACTACGGCAAATTCTTCGCCACCGTAGCGGGCGGCCAAATCCCCAGCCCGGTTGGTAGCCCTGGCGATCGCCCCGGCAACTTGGTGCAAACAATCGTCCCCGCCGAGGTGCCCATAAAATTCGTTGTAAAGTTTAAAAAAATCGAGGTCAAACATAATTAAAGACAGCGGCAGTTCTTCTCTTGCCAATCTGCGCCACTCTAATCTCAAAACGCGATCGAACTGGCGACGATTGGCAATGCCAGTCAGTCCGTCAGTAGTTGCCAGTTGCTGCAATTTTTGATTTGCTATTGCTAGCTGGCGGTAAAGTTGAGATTGTTCGATCGCGATCGCCATTTGATTTGCCAACTGCTGTAAAAAATCTATTTCCCACTGCTGCCATTCCCTGACACCGCTGCAATTGTATGCTGTCAGCATTCCCCACAAACTATTGCCATTTTTTGCGATCGAAGCCGTCGCACTTGAACCCTGCGCCTGCGGTTTGCGACTCGCCGGCAGGCGGCACATATAATTTTCGGCTGCATCTTGATTTTTTTCGGCTTCCAAAACAGTGCTTTCTTGTGTTTTGTTTACCGTTTCCCAGTCGCCAGATTGCCAAATTGGAACGCTGACAACTGCTGTCATTTCACAATCTGCCAGCAATTCTTTGCAACTGCCAGCCAAGTCGGCAGCGCTGACATCTGCTATTGCTTGTACAGACTGGGATTCGACCAAAACACAGCATGACACCGCCAAAGCAGCACTAATATTGTGGTTTTCAATATAACCGCATGGCAAACCGTCACCTGCGACGATCGCACCTTTTTCCTCTTCCCCGTCGAGTTTAGACGACCAATCCTGGCAACGATAAATTAAAACGCGGTCTGTTTTGAGAAATTGGCGCACTTCTGCGACGGTACTTTGGAGAATGCTTGCCGCGTCTATTGAGGATCGAATATGTTCGATCATTTTGCCCAACAGCCGCTCTCGGAGGGCCTGCTGTCGCAATTGTTCTTCGATTTTCTGGCGTTCGATCGCGTAATGGATTGCCCGCACCAGCATTTCTCTGTGAAATTTTCCCTTTACCAAACAATCTTGAGCGCCCCACCGCAATACCGACAGCGCCGTATTTTCATCGTTGATCTCTGTCACCACCACAATTGGCACTGTGGGCCATCGCGCTTTCAAAACTGCGATCGCCTCGCATCCTCCCAAGCAGTCTGACACTGACAAATCTAATAGTACGGCGTCAAACTTTTCTTCTTCCAGACACCCGACTCCTATCTCCAGAGACTTAACCGTTTGGAGAAGAAATAGAGACTGGCTGAATGACCCTAAAAGGTCTTCGATCATGGTCGGAGCTGCCAGGTCATCCTCAACCAACAAAATTTTCAGACATTTGTTACGTGTTAACACAACTATAGCGTTCGGAGCGAGTCGAAGGAAACTTGTGAGTTTTGATAGCGATACTTGCGATCGGGCTAATATATCGGTTTATCAAATTTACTCTACACTCAAACTATCGATTTAGCCCTCAATTAAAGCTTACATATCCGGCGGGAGTGAAACGATTTCAAACCAATACTTACATAAAGTCTTCATTACTTCAAGCAATCCTTCAAAAGTGACTGGTTTGGATATGAAAGAATTTGCCCCCAAGCGATAGCAAAGCAAGATATCTCCCCTGCGGTGCGAAGTTGTGAGGATTACAACCGGAATTTGTTGCAAATGGGGGTCAGATCTGATCGAAGTTAGTGTTTCTAGCCCGTCAAGCCTCGGCATATTCAGATCCAAAAGTATCAGGTCTGCCTGGTGCCAATCGCTGCTACCAACATATTGACCTCGACGGTACAAGTAGTCTAGCACTTGTTCTCCATTTTCCACAAATTCGCTCCTAATTGCTAAACGAACTTCTCGAAGTGCTTCCTTCACCAAAAAGCGCGTGTCCTCGTCATCGTTTGCTATTAAAAGAGTAAATCTTTTCTTTTGATAATTCACGGCTTTGCCTCACTACGAATGGCTTTTGTGAGGTTGCGGGACTTTGAGCCGTGTCTGAGCGCCTGCAAAGCATCTATTGCCATCATCCGGCAAATCAGGCTGAGAACACTAAATGTGTGTTGCAGGAATTTACGGTTTTCGTCGATTTGCAAAGGTTTGCGAATTATGCTTGTTTCACTTGATAGTCTGTTCGAGTACCGGCTAGCTGCAAAGACATCACAAATCCTTGTCCGCGAACTACTAGGGAAACTACTGCATCCCAAAGCAAGATGCTTTGGATACAATTGAAAAAAACTGACAATTCTTGCGCGCACCGCTGATTTATAACTTGTATAAGGATAGAGCTAATAGATTTATCGTGATTGATTTGTAGCTAGATGTCATCAGTGAATATGCTACACTTAATGACCATTTGTGTAAAGAAAACATAAAGCTATTTAAAGCTTAAGTAAAGAACGGCTGACTGCTGCAGGCGGACGGGTGACTTCACTTTGGTATAGGAATAGAAAAATAAAAAGTTGAACCTCGATTGAGTTCTGATTCTACCCAAAGGCGGCCGCCATGCCGATCGACAATTCTTTGACAAATCGCTAAACCGATACCAGTTCCTGAATACTGTTTTTGGGTGTGCAAGCGCTGAAAAATCTGAAAAATTCGCCGATGGTACTGTTCGGCAATTCCAATACCGTTGTCCTGCACTGAAAAAACCCAGCTATCCCCCTCAGGACAAGCGCTGACGCGCACCATCGGCGCCGCGCTGCTGCGGTACTTAATGGCGTTGCCAATTAAATTTTGAAACAGTTGCAGCAGTTGAAAACTGTCACCTCTTACCCTTGGCAAATCGCCCTTAGTAACAGAAGCTTGATTTTGGCGGATGGCTAACTGCAAATTAGCGCAAGCATCCTCAAAAACCAGATTGCAATCTATCACATCAAAAGGTTTCTCACTGCGACCAACCCGCGAATATTCCAGCAAGTCATCAATCAGCGCCTGCATCCGCCCGCAAGAATTAACAATATTGCGGAGAAATTTATTTCCTTGGGCATCAAGTTGGTTGTGACAGCGGTTTTCTAATAGTTGAGCGTAGCCCGCAATCGTGTTCAAAGGCGCTTGCAAATCGTGAGAAGCCACGTAGGCAAACTGTTCGAGTTCGGCATTAGAACGAGTTAATTCTTGAGCGTAGCGGGTTTGAGTGTCTAAACTCGCTTGCAGCAATTCTTGTACCAGCTTGCGCTGGGAAATATCCTCGATCGCACAAATCAAATACTGCGGCGTCCCCTTGACATCGCGCATTGCCGAAACAGTAACATTCGCCCAGCGCACTGCCTCATCTTTGCAGATCAAACGCTTTTCCAGAGAAAAAGTTTTAATTTTCCCTGCTAACAGCGATCGCACATATTCTCTGTCAGCTTCGATGTCATCCGGGTGAGTAATTGCCTGCCAATTTTGCTGCAACAATTCCGATTCTGCATAGCGAACAATTTGGCAAAAACCGGGATTTACCCGCATAAATTGACCGCCAAGGGCGGTTTTAGCTATGCCGACCGCAGCTTGCTCGAATATCGCGCGGAAGCGTTCTTCGCTGTCTCGCAGGGCAATTTCGGCTCGTTTGCGCTCGGTAATGTTGCGAAATGTTACTGCTAGGCCATCGTTTAACTTGACCGCAACAATGTGCAGCCAAGCACTTGTATCTCCCTGGTATTCGTAATAAAATTCTTTGTCTACACTTTCTCCTGTTTCTACGACAGAAACATACAAATCAAATAACCCGTTCTTGCGAACTTGGGAAATTTCTGCCAACAAATTCTTGCCAACTATCTCATTAAATGGCATCCCAGAAAATTTTTCGGCGGCAGGGTTGATCAACAGCCACTGGAAATCCACAATATTTCCCTCACTGTTGCGGATGGCAGAATAAGCCACCATACCGTCTAAGGAACTATTTAATATGCTAGCAAGCAGCGACTGTGACTGTTGCAGTTGAGAATTTTGCTCTTTTAATTGCTGTTGCAGTTTTTGCAAGCAGACTTGCTTGTCGATGCGCGCTAAAACTTCTTCTACTTGAAATGGTTTGGCAATATAGTCGGCACCGCCAACTCTAAAAGCTTGTAATTTATCATTAATGTCATCTAATACGCTTAAAAAAATTACTGGAATTTGTTCGGTTTCCGCTGTCGCTTTCAGTCTCCGACAAACTTCATAACCGTTCATTTCTGGCATTCTAATGTCAAGCAAAATTAAATCGGGGCAATGGGCGATCGCAACATTCAACGCCAGTTGACCGCAAATAGCTCGGTAAACTTGATACCCCTGGGCTATTAGCAGCTTAGATAAGAACCGCAGATTGCTCGGTTGGTCATCAACCACCAATACTTTAATTTGGCTATTATCCATTTATTTTAAACTCGATTGAGTTAAATCCATTATCTTGTCGAGTCGGTAATCGGTAAGTAAATCTTTTAAAGCCTGAGCTAAAGTTGGATGACTTTCCCAGATGCGATCGACAATTTCAATCGCCAGCTCTTCATTAACATCATTAGCTGCATCGTAGAGTTCCTGCACCCAACTTTGAGGCATCTGGGCCAGCAGCCCTCTGAAAAATGAATCGGGTTTGTCGCTCACAAAATAACGCCCTAAAGCCCCGACTGGTAGCCCGGGCAACTCTTGATAAATATAGCGCACTCCCAAGTAGCAAGCCATCTTATCAAAGAGGATTTGTTCTTGAAAAGGTTTGCGCACAAAATCGTCGCAACCTGCGGCGATTATTTCGCCTTTTTTTTCCTCAAAAGTGCTAGCAGTCAGAGCAATAATTACAGTTCGCCGCTGAGTTTGTTTCTCTTTAGCTCTAATTTGTCTGACAGCTTCAAAACCGTCCATTACTGGCATTCGTGTATCCAGCCAAATTAAATGAGGCTGCCAACTTTCCCAAATTTCAACAGCTTGGCGACCGTTTTCCGCTTCTCGGACTTCAAAACCAATTGGTTGCAGCATTTTAATCAGCAGCAGCCGATTTTCTTGATTGTCGTCAATTGCTAAAATCCGATAAATCGGTTGATCTGCTTCTAATCCGATCGCCCGCTGCAATGTCACGACTGTTATTTCAGACGAAGTAGTGGGCAATACTCGGATGTTAAATTTAAAACTAGTTCCCTTACCTAAAACACTTTTGAACCCAATATCTCCGCCCATTATCTGCACATATTTTTTAGTAATTGTCAAACCCAATCCCGTACCGTCAGCCGCATTTCTACCTGCTTCAGTTTGCACGAAAGCATCAAATAAAGTGTCAATTTCTGCTGCTGGTATGCCAACTCCGGTATCTTCAACTTCAAACAAAATTAAAACTTCTGCGCCCGATGTAGAGTTAGAATAAATTTCCGCTTCGGTTAGCTGCTGCTGGCTTTCCACGCTCACGCGCAGCCAAATACGACCACCATCTAGAGTGAATTTTATGGCATTTCCCAGCAGGTTAATCAAGCATACGCGCAGCTTTTTTTCGTCAGTTTTTATATATTGGGGAACATCCGCCTGCACGAAAAATCTTAGTTGCAAATTCTTAGTTTCAGCTTTAATTTGAAACATCTCTTCGAGAGTTTCGAGAATTTGATAAAGATCGAAGCTGCGTTCATCTAAGCCAATTATTCCTGCTTCTATTTTCGACAAGTCTAAAACATCGTTAATTAGTTCCAGCAGATGTTGACCGCTGCGGTTAATAATTCGGAGATTTTCGAGATTTTCGTGGCTGAGTAAAGAGTCGCGGCTCATGACTTGGGTAAAACCCAGGATGGCGTTCAGGGGAGTCCGCAATTCGTGGCTCATGTTGGCAACAAATTGACTTTTTGCGAGCGATGCAGCGGCCGCGGTTTCTTCGGCTTTTTTGCGTTCTATTATTTCTTGTTGCAGTTCGGTATTGCGATCTAGCAATTGTTTTTTCAGTCTTTGGATAGTTAGTTGGTTTTCGATTCTCGCTAAAACTTCGGCTACATGAAAGGGTTTTGTGATATAGTCAACACCTCCTACTTTAAAGGCGGTTACTTTGTCCAATACTTCATCTAAAGCGCTTATAAAAATAACGGGAATTTCTGATGTTTTCGGATCGGCCTTGAGCTGCGTGCAGACTTGGTAGCCGTCTATTTCGGGCATTTTGATGTCGAGCAAAATCAAATCTGGAGAACCAGAGCGCGCTGCTCTGATTGCCATTTTGCCGTTAATTACGCCCCGGACTTTGTAGCCCCGATCTGACAGCGTTGCTGATAAAACTTGCAAATTTTCTGGAGTGTCGTCAACAATTAATATGTTGCCTTTATTCTCTTCTGTTTGATTGCTGGTCATCGATGCTATGTTTTGGTTAAATTGAAAATTGTTGAAATTATGAAAACTGGTTAAATAGTCATTATAGCACTCCCTCGTGAATCGACTACTTTTATATTTACAGAACTTATAATATTATAGATTTTAAATTTTAGATTTTATAATTGCAATGGCTGATGATTACCAGGTTTGGGAGCTTGGCTACAGGTAAATTAGCCGATCGCCCGCAGGCGAGTTTACAAATAGTCGCTCCACCTAAATCATCAATAATCCTGAACCTGCCCCTCTCCCTTCTTCCTTCTTCCTTCTTCCTTCTTCCTTCTTCCTTCTTCTTCCTTCTTCCTTCTTCGTTATTCCTTCTTCCTTCAAAATTTTCTACACTCCTCAATCAAATCGATAATCTGATCGCACCGGAAGTTCTTCACCAAATCGGCTATCGCCCTGCAGAAATCAGCATGAATCGGAGGAATCAACAACAGCAGCCGAAAAATCTCCTCGTTATCAACCGCATCCGCTGCCGCGTACAATTCATCAACCCATTCAGCAGACATAGCTTCAAAAAATGAAGCATTTAGCGTAAAAGGAAAATTAGCCGTTTCAGTTACCGCGGACACTTCACCGGACGCCACAGCATCTGAACTTGGCGAAGCTTCTCGATCGTAAACATAGCTGACTCCCAGATATTTAGCCATCTTTTCCAGAATCACTTGCTCCCGAAAAGGCTTCGCTACAAAATCATCGCAACCAGCAGACAAAATTAGCGATCGCTCCTCATCAAAAGCACTTGCAGTCAGAGCAATAATCACCGTTGCTTGACCTTTCAAATGTGCTTTAATCTGTTTAGTAGCTTCATAGCCGTCCATCACCGGCATCCGCATATCCATCCAAATCAAATGAGGTTCCCAACTCGACCACATTTCCACAGCTTGAACGCCATTTTCAGCGTCCTGCACAGCAAAGCCGAGGGATGTCAGCATTCTAACCAACAGCAAGCGGCTTTCCAGGCGATCGTCAACAGCTAAAATGCGGTATTCCGGCTGTCCGGGTGTGAGACTCACAACGCGACGAGCTGTTTGAGCCACCTGAATTTCCACTGGATTGGGGAGGGAAACTTTAACATCAAATCTAAAAATGCTGCCGCGACCGACGCTGCTTGTTACCGTTATTTTTCCTCCCATTAACTCCAGGAACTGTTTGCTAATCGGCAAGCCTAAACCAGTTCCTTCTTGAGCTTTTTTCCCGCTTTCTGTTTGCGCAAAAGGTTTAAACAAATTGTCCATTTCTGCCACAGAAATTCCCCACCCCGTATCTTCAACTTCAAATAGCAAACAGCAATTGTTAATGATCGGCATCTCTTCGTGATTTTTATTCCCCAACCTCTCATGTTTTATTCTCAGATTAACACCACCTTCCGCAGTAAACTTAATAGCATTTACCACTACATTAATTAATACTTGACGCAACTTGCTTTCGTCTGTTTCTACGTATTGAGGTAAGTCTGGTGTGGAATCAAAAATTAACTGTAACCCTTTTTTTTCGGCTTGCAGCTTCAGCATATCTTCAGTACTTTTTAGCATTTTATGCAAGTCGAAGGTGCTATTATTAACTGTCACGAGCCCGACTTCAATTTTTGACATTTGCAGAATATTGTTAATCAGCTCGAGCAAGTGTTCCCCGCTGCGGCTAATAATTCCTAAGTATTGCTGTTGGTCGGCACCGAGGGCTGCGTCGCGCGCCAGAAGTTGGCTGAAACCGAGAATTGCGTTGAGGGGAGTTCGCAATTCGTGGCTCATATTCGAGAGGAATTCACTTTTCGCCCTGTTGGCTCTGTCGGCTTCTTCTTTGGCTTTTTGCAGGGCTATTCCTGCTTGTTTCCGCTCGGTAATATCGCTAGCTGTGCCAGTTGTGCCGATGATGTTTCCTTCAGCGTCCATGCGCGCGATCGCCTTGGTATTTACATCAATCTGTCTGCCGTCTTTTCCTAATACTATATTTTCGTACTGAAACACAGTTTTTCCCGTCAGCAACCGCTGCTGGAGTTCCCATTTCCAGTCTATTTCTCCTGGCGCTAAGAAATCGCTAAAAGAACAGCCGAGCATTTCTTCAGGCTCGTAACCGTAGATTTGTTTAACTGCTTGGTTCACAAAAGTAATGTGCCCTTCAGCATTGCAAGACCAGATAATATCTTGGGAAGTTTCAACTAAATGACGGTATTTTTCTTCGCTCTCTGTTAGGGCTATTTCTGCCAGCTTGCGTGGGGTAATGTCCATCAAAGTTGTGAATAGTTTTGTCACTTGTCCTTGTTGGTTGGCAACTACTTCTCCTCTGGCTTCGATGTAGCGGATGAAGCCGGCTTCACTTATTTGTGACGGGCAATTATCCGCAGCAATTTTCGGTTCAGGCCTCAGAATTCGATATTCCAAGCTGTAGGATTGTCCGCTAGCAATAGCAGTGTCGATCGTTGTTTGCCACTTTTGTCGATCGTCCGGATGCACATATTGCGAAAACTCAGTTAGTGTTGGCGCAGCCTGGGTTGAATCGAGCCCGAAAATCCGAGATAACTCTTCCGACCAAGTAGTTGTGTTGGCCGATAAATCACATTCCCAATTGCCGACACGGGCGATTCTTTGCGCTGCTGCTAAAGAAGCCGCTACAGCTCGGAGTTTTTCTTCGGCTAATTTGCGATCGCTAATATCTTGAATCACAGAAATTACGCAGGTTTCGCCATGAATGTCAATAATTTCTGCTGACAGCAAGCCAGTTTTAAGTGCCCCACTTTTAGTTCGCAAATCAAATTCGTAGTTGCGAACTATTTTTTGACTTTCTAACATTTTAAACAGCTCGGCACGGGCTTGTATACTTTCCCAAAGATTCAAATCAAGCGCCGTGCGATCGATAATTTCAGCAGCAGAATAACCAATTGTCTGGCAAAAAGCCTCATTAATTTCTAAATAACGACCATCTTTAAGTCTGGTAATAGTAATCGGGTTCGGAGAAGAACGAAAAGCTTTGGCAAACTTTTCCTCTGACAAGCGCAGTTGTGCAGTCCGCTCCTCGATTACAGTTTCCAATTCTTGATTCAGCTTTTGGAGTTGAGCGTTTTGTTCCGCTAATTGTTTCTCCATAAAATAGCTGTTGACTGCTTCTTTCACCGTCAATTTCAAATCTTCTGACTGCCAAGGCTTCGATATGTAGCGGTACAATTTAGCATATTTAATAGTATTCGCCACTGCTTCGATGTCTGCTTGCCCCGTCAGCATAATTTTGATAGTTTTTGGCGAAACTCTGTGAATTTGCTTCAGCAATTCGTCTCCTTTGATATGGGGCATCAGATAGTCGGAAATCACTGCCACGATTTCGCAGTTTTCTGCCAGCAATTCCTCGATTAACTCTAAAGCATCTTCGCCACCTTCAGCGGTTTCTAATAAGTGTTCTTCTCCCAGTGTTTTTTTTAACTCCATTTTCAAACTTTCAAGAATTATCGGTTCGTCATCCACGCAAATAATCACAGGTTTATTGTTCATATTTTTGCCAAACCAGATTTTATAGTTTCTACTAATTCTTTGCGATCCCACGGCTTGTACAAACAGCGGTGCAAGTTTGCTTGCTCTTTCACCCGTGCTATTGCTACTTCGTCGGCTTGCCCGGTCAGCATGACTTTCACAATCTTGGGATATTTTTGGTGAACCATAATCAAAAATTCATCTCCTTTAATACCTGGCATTAACCAGTCAGATACTATGACCAAAATATCATTTTCATCTTCTTCTTGAATTTCTTCTAGAATTTCCAAAGCTTCATCTGCATTTTCTGCTACTTCATAGAGGTAAGCATCCCCAAATTCTTTTTTAAGCTGAATTTTTAAACTGTTTAAGACTACAACTTCATCGTCAACGCACAAAATTACTGGTTTTGGCATAAAATTTTACTTGTCTTTAATTTTAAAACTTGGGGCATTTCCGCATTTCTTTAATTGCTATCCGGGATTCCAATGGGCAAGGATATAGTAAATTTGGTTTTGCCTGGCACGCTTTCTACTTGCATTTCACCTTGGTGTTTTTCCAGAATTTTCTGAACTATATCCAATCCCAAACCGCTACCTTCTCCCGGAAGTTTGGTCGTGAAAAACGGCTCAAAAATTCTCGGCATAATTTCTGGGGGAATGCCTTTACCACTATCGGTAATACTGACTAATATTACGTTATCTTGGTGTTTGGCATCAATTTTCAACACTCCTTTGTTGCCCATCGCTTGTAAAGCATTGTGAAGCAAGTTTGTCCAAACTTGATTGAGTTCATCAGGATAGCATAGCACAGAGGGCAAATCAGTACCATAGTTTCTGATTACTTCCACGCCGTGTTTGATTTGGTAGTGGTAAAGCGTTAAAACAGTATCAATACCGTCGGTAATGTTAGCGATTGTTTTGGAACCAGACTGGTCGTAACGAGAGTAGCTTTTCAAAGCAAAAACAATTTTAGCTGCCCTATCTGTTGCATTAGCAATATTTTTAGTGCTTTTTTGTACCGTAGCGAATTGGTAGGCGGTTTGTAAAAAATTTGGACTTTGGGTGTCTTTCAATAAAGGTAAAAAAGTTTCTAAATTGCATATGCCAATATCTAATAATGTACAAGCAAGGCTGTCGGCGTTCTCAATTTTTTCTGCTTCTAATTGCCGCTGCAAAAGTTTTTTTAACTGACGTTTTTCTTTACTAGATAAGGCGTCTGTTTCTTGACTTGACTTGTGCAGCAGCGCAAAAAAATCCTGCTGCCTTTCCGGGGATAGTTGCTGGAAAAATATCGGCAACTGCTGCAATTGTTCCGCCCAGAAGTCGGCAATGTTCTGCACCGAGGAGCGAATCGCCCCTAAAGGAGAATTGATTTCGTGAGCAACTCCGGCAATTAACTGTCCGAGGGCTGCCATTTTTTCTGATTGAATCAGTTCTTTTTGAGTGCGCTTCAGTTCTTCCAAGGTATGAGATAATTCTGCATTTTTATGGCACAGCGCTGACTCGGCTATTTTGCGATCGCTGATGTTACGGGCAACCCAAATCACTGAATTTTTTGAGAACAGAGAAATGCAGGCAGAAAACCAAATTTCGCGGTCGCCCACTGTTAAGCTGTAGTCGAAATTGAGCGTTTGTTGGGTCTCTAACACTTGCTGAACTAACATCCACCAATTATCCGGGTTGTCGTCGTCAAAAAAATGTTCGATTGTGAGGCTAACTATATCGCAATTAGGCTCTAATAACGCCGCCGTGTTTGTCGGTAAAACTTCTATGTTGCCAGGATTTTCTAGCACGAGAACTATGTCGGTCATTGCTTCAAAAACGGCGCGAACTTTGCTTTCAGAAAAGTGCAATTTTTTTTCTAGCAATTGGCGCTCGCTAATTTCTTGCTGCAATTCTTCGTTGCTGGCTGCTAGTTGAACCGTGCGGTCTTGAACTCGCTGTTCGAGTTCGGTGTTGAGGCGGCGGACTTCAGCTTCAGCGGTGGCGCGGTCTTGTATTTCCTTTTTTAACTGGCTGTTAGCATTAATTAATTCTAAAGTTTGCTGTTGAGTTTCTTTTTCTAAACTTTTATTTAAAAGCCTCAACTGTTCCTCCACTTCGGTTCTCCGAAGTGCTTCTTTTTGCAATTGTTCGTTAACTTTTTTTAACTCCTGGATCTGTTCGGCAACTGTTTCTTGCAAAAGCTCGACATTCGCTTGGATTTCTACCGGATCTAAGGCGTGCAGCAGGGTACTTTGGCTCACGATTCCGGCTAAATATCCTCCCTCGTCCACCACCACCAAGCGCCGGATGCCGTGCTGCTGCATGAACTGGTGAGCCTGCCACAATGTGGCTTTTATCGGCAGCGGGATCAGGGGAAAACTCATGGCGGCGGCGGCAGGAGTGCCGGCGAAATCGAGTCCAGAAACTTGGAATTTAACAATGTCGCTTTCTGTAATTATGCCCACAGGTTTCTGATGTTTGTTGTCGCTGTCAGTGCAAATGACTATGCAGCTTTGGCGCTGGGTTATCATCTGTTTTGCGACTTCTAAAACAGAGGTGCTCGTTGAAGTAACTATTACTTTTGTAGTCATAATTTCTTCTGCGCGCCACATTTTCAGCAAGTCGCCCGGTTTCAGGGTTTGACGGATGCTTTCGCAGGTGATGGCGCCTAGCAAGTTTCCGCCTTCGTCTGTGAGGGGCAAGTGACGGATTCTTTTCGATCGCAATATGCTCAATACCCTGAAAATATTCCCCGCTTTATCGAGGGAAATGGCGATCGGATTTTCAGTCATTACCTCAGAAATTACCCCCTCTGCTACCGAAATACCGCTAGCAGTTATTTTCACAACATCGCGCTCTGTAAAAATTCCGAGCAGTTGCTGACCCTGAGCGATTAAAATACAACTGGCGCCCGCCTGAGTCATGGCAGCGATCGCGACTTTCACAGGTGTGTCTGGAGGCAGCATCGGCGGTTTGGGGTCGATCGCCTGTTCTAGCAAGCTTTGAGTATCAGAAGCTGTGGTTGACATGGGCAAATCAAGGGGGATAGATGTAAGCGGAACCGATAATTAATACCATTTTAGATTCCAGAACAGTGGCGGCACGCTTACCGCAATCGAGGTTTGACACCGGTCTAGAGTTATATTTTTAGGTCGCATCCGTATGATTGTTAGTAGGATAGCGCTAAACGGCGATCGGGACTGACACGATAAAGGTCTTTTGACCTATAACTGACGCTACTTCTATTTTAACCGAATGTTTTTCCACAATCTTTTTAACAATATCCAGTCCCAACCTGCTGCCTTCCTTGGCGTTTTTTGTGGTAAATAACGGCTCCACGATTCGCGGCAAAATCTCCGGAAAAATTCCATCAAGGCTATCAATGACGCTGACGAGCAGCATCTAATTTTCTACTATTACCCTACTGTTGAAACTTTGCAATTGTTCATTGACTGAATAACATTGTAAATTATATTTGTCCAAAATTGATTGAGTGCGCCTGAATATCACAGCAATTCAGAGAGTAACTTTTGATGATTTCATGCAATGAATTTTTCGTCTCTAAGTTAGTTTTTATAAATAGTTAATATAGTTTTAAGACCGTCATTAATACTGGCAAGTATCTTTTATTCCGTACAGCTATAGGGAAAATATTTAAACAAAGCAAAAATTACTTTTGCTGCTCTGTCTGTAGCACTGGCAGCAGATGCTTTTCTTGGCAAGGCGTGGATAAAGTGCAGGCAATATCTGCCTGACTCAGGCATTTAAGCACCGCTTGATGAAATATTTGATTCCACTGCAAGTTTATTGATTGTTTGAGTTGAACTACCAGGTTGCTAAACTCGGCAATTTCATCTTAGAGGTCTGTAAGCTCTTGCCCGACCAAATAGGAATATTGATATTTGTGTTTGTCACAATAACCGACAACTTCAAAAGCTCCGTTTTTGATCGCACTTTGATAGCTTTCTCGAAACCTTGGCAGGGTTTCCC
The DNA here is from genome assembly GCF_013179805.1 of Microcoleus asticus IPMA8. Classification (GTDB taxonomy): domain Bacteria; phylum Cyanobacteriota; class Cyanobacteriia; order Cyanobacteriales; family Microcoleaceae; genus Microcoleus; species Microcoleus asticus. The sequence goes on from NZ_SRRZ01000118.1 coordinate 19,678, forward strand.
TGACATGATATTTGCTGTCAGAGAGCCAAGCAGAAATCGGTGAATTTCCATAGTGCAACACTTCGGACAGTTTTTGAGGTCAAACCGTATAATAAGGGTTTAAGGGCGATCGGTACGAAGGCTTCGCTTGCCGAGGTACACTATAGGCTTCCTGGTCAATCAAGGGTTTCAGACTACGAGTTCAAAACTTAGTGCGCTTACGCACGCAGACCGAAGCAACCCGGTTTATTCGTGTATTTATCGTTGTTCGACGCAAAATTTTTCGTATAAACCCGCAATAAGCGCCCCCATGCTTAAGCCCTGAAACTGTTTAAAGTGTTGCACTAACTCCTACCCCAGAAAATCACTGTGTCCGCAATTGTAAATAATAACCCTGCCTTTGTGCACAAGCATTCAAGGCAGGGTTATTATTGAGTATTCCGAATTCTCAACGGTGAAGCGAGCGCGCTACTGCCGGATTCCGCTGCCGAGCAGTACACTACTCGCCCAATCGAGTTATTTTAGCGCTGCGTTCGGCCAACATCAGCAGTACATAAATAGTCATTACATAGCCGGCGGCCAAAATGGGAATAATTAGAGGAATATCGCGATAAATCATAATTAGAACTAAAAGTCAAGGACTAGGAGGAGGAGGACAAGTTCAAGACCTACTACATTAAGTCAGCACCCAAGACCATCCCTTGGTTCTGAAGGCTGCTTTTCCATATCAAGTCTGCGGGAACATTTAGGCGTTCCCGGTCAATAATGATTTACTGCTTTACAGATGCTTAAACAGCCTAAAACCATCCACTTTAGCTGCTTTGAGCTACCGTGCACATAAGATGCGCTAGTCTTAAATCCTGAAAAATTTTAGCCACGAGGAACTAAAAATCTGTCCCAGAAATTTTCGCTGCGATCGACTAACAAGGCTGGCTCTAAGAAACTCTTACAGGCTCCTGGAAGCTACCTGCCAGTCTGGCTGTACTTAATGTATAGAATTGTTTAAATCCTTAACTCCTATAATAACACAGGGTTTCTGGGATTTAGAGATTTTTTGGCAATGTCCTTAACAATTCTATACAATAGGGGCAACCCCTGCGGCAGCGGGCTACTCGCCTCTGGCTGTCGCGTGACTCGGCTCGGGCTGCAGATGACAAATAACTGCCGATCGCCTAGATTATTCTTTCCTATTGCAGAGAATTACCTTAAAATAAAGATATGATATGTAAAATTTTGTTACTTTACCGCTTGAGTCGGCGTATCCATGATCTCTAGCTCTCTCCTATTTTCCTCGGTTGAAGAAGACCTGCGACTGTTGACAGAAAACTTAAAACAGTTAGTGGGTGCCCGTCATCCCATATTGTACGCGGCTGCAGAATACTTATTCGGCACAAAGGGAAAACGGGTGAGACCCGCAATCGTCCTGTTAATAGCCCGGACAACTATGCCCGATCGTCCAATCACAGAAAAACACCGCCGCCTCGCTGAAATCACGGAAATGATCCACACAGCAAGTTTGGTTCACGACGACGTGGTAGACGAGTCAGATCTGCGGCGGGGAGTACCGACGGTACACAGTCGGTTTAACAACCGAGTGGCAGTATTGGCGGGAGATTTTCTGTTTGCTCAATCTTCCTGGCATTTGGCAAATCTGGACAACCTGCCAGTAGTCAAACTGCTTTCCGAAGTGATTATGGATTTAGCTGAGGGGGAAATTCAACAGGGACTAAATGGATTTGACACCAGCTTGTCGATCGAAGCGTACCTCGAAAAAAGTTACTACAAAACAGCATCTTTAATCGCCAACAGTTCCAAAGCAGCCGGTTGTCTGAGCGAGGTTTCAGCGGAAATAGCAGACGATTTGTACAACTACGGGCGCAATATTGGTTTAGCCTTTCAAATAGTAGATGATATATTAGATTTCACTGCTTCAACGGAAACTCTGGGGAAACCCGCAGGCTCGGATCTCAGAAGCGGGAATCTGACAGCGCCAGCGCTATTTGGCCTAGAAGAAAAGCCTTACTTGGAAGTTCTCATAGAACGCGAGTTCGCCGAAGAAGGAGATATAGAGCAGGCTCTGGCATTGGTAAAAGATTCTAAAGGCATAGAGCGATCGCGAGAACTAGCTACCCATCACGCACAGAAAGCCGTCGAATACTTAGCTTCGCTGCCGCATTCTGAGTCCCGCCAAGCTTTGATTGACTTGGCAGATTACGTTTTGAGCCGACTTTATTAAAGGTGAAAAAGTTACATAAACTTTACGAGGAATTGGTAATGGGGAATTGGCAATGGGGAATTGGTAATGAGTAATGCCCGATGCCCAGTGTCTAATGCCCTATTACCAATTAATAGGAAATTGAGTAGTTTAAGCAATATCTGGCGGTGGAGCCGCTCGATACTGTTGCAAGTAAACGTTAATTAAGTTCTGCACTTGCTCGCGAGGGATTTCGGTTCCGACTTCCTGATTGCCGGGACTTTCAAAAAAAACAATACTGTCAAGACCTTCAAGAGCTATCATCTGAAATAATATGTGAGTGACAGGCAAAAGCACCGGTCTGAGACGATCGCCCGCAGCAGCCGCGGCCTGCGACGCATCTTTAAGACTGGTCCAAGCATAAATCACCTTCTTCTCCCGTCCCGGTTGCTTGAGATTGCTCAAAACCACGATCGCCCAACTTTGGTCTACCGCTTGCAGGATCGAGTATTCGAGATGCTGTAGCTGTTGGGCAATTAACACCAGGGCCGGGGCGATCGCCTTTAAGATTTGTGGCGTCGAACCGTCGGGCGGAGCTTTTTCGATCAATGCTTGAATCTGTTGGTCTAAATCCATCAGTCAGTTCTTTGATATCTAAAATTAAAAGTTTCAGGTTAGCAGGTGCGCGTCCAAGTATATATTACCCAGCACTGCCCCATAGAGATAGTACGCCATGTGGGGCACGAGCGTCTCCCTCGCGATCCCGCCGGGCAAACGGCACGACGGAGTTGATTCCCCGTGATCTAAAAAACAGACTTGCCACATCAAGCTATTTCCACTATAGTTCAATACGGTTTAGTTAAGGCTTAAATCGTAGTAAACTAGGTATTATATACAAAAATGGAAATAAAGTACATTACATCTCAAAGAATGTTCATTAGTCTGTCCGGTAGTGCTGCACAGTCAGGTTTTTAAGCGTTATTGACTTGTTGTAAAGAAACGTTATAATAATGGAGAAAATACCAAATAGCGCCAATATGATTAGAAAGTTTTTTAGAAAATGAAAGGACTTTTCTCCCTAATATAGCTATTCTTTGCCTGATTGTATTATTGAATCTTTCTATATAGGGCTTGCTGAAGAAAAGCGAAAAGGAGACGCTGTATAGATTACCCGGTAACACAGACCTGTGATGGTGCAAGAGAATGGTGTAAAATAGCGTGAAAACCTTGCATCACCATCAGGAAGTAGGCAGCAGACCATGTACCGACCAACGCAGGAAGAACCCCCCTCACCGTCGGAATTTAAACTTCCCTTTGAGGGAAAATTGTCACCGGATAATCGGTGGGTAATCTTAGCCGAACTAATACCCTGGTTAGAGTTTGAGGCAGAATACGCCACCTTATTTTCAGTAGAAATGGGATCACCCGCCAAAAGCTTCAGAATGGCATTAGGGGCTTTAATCATCAAAGAGAAATTAGAAATCAGCTCAGCGAGAAACGGTAGAACAAATCAAAGAAAACCCATATTTGCAGTATTTCATCGGTCTTGGGGAGTATAGGCAAGAACCGCCGTTCGATGCTTCAATGCTAGTTCACTTTCGACAGCGAATCAATATAAATGTAGTCAACAAAGTGAATGAACGGGTGGTGAAGAGAAGCCAAGAGAGTAGATTAGAAGGTTCTCAGGAGAGTGGAACAGAAGCGGAAAAAGCAAGTGAGGGAAAAAATAGAGGAAAGCTAATAATCGATGCCACTTGTGGGCCAGCAGATATCACGTACCCCACCGACTTAAAAATCTTAAATTCAGCGCGAGAAAAAACAGAGTCAATCATAGACATCCTGCATCGGGAGAATCAGAAGGGGTGCATCTCACTTTTGCAAATACATCAAGTGGAAAGTTGACTATTGAGATAAGCACAGCGAAGAGAAAGTATAGAGGAAACACTCTCCATCTTCCACTGTGCCCCCGATAGTTTCACCCTTCGTCCAATTCTTTTAATCGTTGATTCCACTGTTCCAGAACCGATAGAACTTAAGGATTATTCTTGATAGTATTGGTAGTTAACTATTCGGTTGCGATGGGTTTATACATAATTGCAAAATGTTTTAAATGCTTTTCTTTTCAGGTCTTCAAATAAATTTATAACTTCATTAACTTTCCCTGACCACAACAGACTTTCTGCTTGCTTTAATCGTTTCAGTGAACCCCCTGCGTCAGCGAGATTTTCTTTCAGATGATACCAATCTAAGATTTCTTGTCTTTGTTCAGGGCCTCCAATTTCTTGAAATAGGTGACAAATTCCGGGATGCCCATCTCCTATACAATATATAGGATACAGCAATTTTTGGCTATTACTCCAATCAATTAAATCTTGATTGTTTTGAAAAAATGCTCCGCAATAAACATTATCTAAACACAGGGCTTTATAATCTTTCCAATAATATGGCTCACCCTTTTTTTCGTTACGTAGCCTAACTTTTCCTCCATCTAATGTGATTTCTTGGACTCCTTGTTTAGATGTAGGTAATTCAAATTCTTGTCGCTTTACCATTCTTTGCAATGTACTATGAGCGACTCGGATTCCTGTGAATGTTTCTCAATCTTTTTCTCTTTTTTGATACAGCGCTTCCGGATGTTATGAGGTACAATAGAATTGACTAAAAATAATATACCAATGAAAGCATACTCAGTAGATTTGCGATACAAAATAGTAGCAGCCCATCTAGATCAGAAGCTGTCGATCAGAAAAACAGCAGAAATATTTGCCTGCAGTAAAAGCTTAGTTCAAAAACTTGTCAAGCAACAAAAAATAGAAGGAAATTTACAGCCTAAACGAGAGTGGGAAACCCAGATTAAGTCATTTAAATAACGGCTCAACAGAAGTAAGATAAATAGTGGCAGCACATCCCGATGCAACCTTGGTAGAATTGCAGGGTAAACGCATCTTAACTTTAACCCAAAATATGCTACAGTTATCTCGGACTAATTTTTATGTAGTTTATAAGTATTATCAATGGCAAGAGGTTTTAGTAAAGCTGTAACTTCCCAACAAAAACAAACAGATTCATTGCCTTCAATGAATATTTTAAATACCTGTTTTTTAGAACATTTTGCCAAATTGAAGGACCCAAGAATAGAAAGAAGTAAAGAACACTTACTCAAAGATATCATCGCGATTGCGATTCTAGCTGTCATCAGCGGTGCAGACGGATGGGTGG
>NZ_SRRZ01000119.1 GCF_013179805.1 Microcoleus asticus IPMA8
TTGAGATAGATGGTTTTTGGCTGGCATACATTATAACTAATGCTCGCTTATCTTATATTTATATTATACAATCTAGCTGCGTATCAGCTTATATACCGATGGTATTCCCGAAGCAAAAGACATTAACAAAAAACAGTATGGCGTTGAGCAGATGTGTGAAGTCATTAGCAAAAACTGGCATTTATCGGCACAAGAAATTAAGCAAGCAGTGATTGACGATTTACGGGGACATATCGGCACTCAAAAAGTCTTTGATGATATTACGCTGTTGGTTGTGAAGCAAACCCAATTAGGTGTAGAAAAAAAGTCACAGCCTCAAGCAGCCGCATTGGTTGAGAGCGATCGCCAATACCTCGAAAAAATAAACTTATGACATTAAACTGGAAATGGTCGTCGGGGCGATCGCATTAACCGTCAAATTTACGAGTAGGTGGTACGATACCTCAAATGCAGCACCACGCAAGAGGCTAAATCTCCAGAGAACTTCCAAGCCCTACTAAAAGTCTAAATTCCTATGAAACTAATCTATTTATTGTTGTTAAATACGATTTTTTTATAGTCATCTTTTCCATCATTTTTGCCGTTTTTGCCTCCTATAACCCTGAAAATTAACCGGGAAAATGAATAAAAAAACGGTGAAAATATTCGCTGTTGTTGGTTAATTGGTGGTTCTTTGACAATGGGAACGGGCATCTGGGCAATGCACTTTATAGGAATGCTGGCTTATTACCTGCCACTATCGATCACCTACAATTTACCCATTGTGATTGTCTTTTGGCTTGCCGCAGTCATTGCATCTGGTATCGCCTTCTACAGCTTGCATCGAGGTTTTGCACACAGGTTCTCATTGTTAATCCCCGGTATTCTCATGGGATCTGGCATGGGAAGTATGCATTATATGGGCATGGCTGCGATGCGAGTACGTGCCGAAATGCACCATAATTACTGGATTGTGGCACTGTCTGTCTTAGTTGCCGTTATTTCCAAATCGATGAGGAAGTCAGATGTACGACTTGACGAGATTCACTTTAAGGGACATGGCCGAATGCGGGTTGGCTCTACGCCAGTTCGGCTTGGGGGTTGAAAGTATGGAAGAGGCGAGTAACAGAATTGTTAGGTATTTTTACGAAAATTTCTGTACTAAGCCAACTGGTGAGAAATCCTGCGCCCTCGTCCGTTTGTTTAAAACTCACCCTTATGAAGACTTAGAAATCGAACTTGCCGAGTATGCCCGTAGTATGTTGGACCACTATCCCCCTTTGCCTGCCATGAAGTGCATGACTCTACTGGCAACGCTAGGAGAACAAACGGAATGGAACTCAAGACACAGATCCGTTGGACACAAGGCTATTCCACTGGCAAGCGAATCTGTAGTCGCTCAGATACCGATGATCTCACAACTCATCAGACAGCTCGGCTTAGATATAAAAACAGTTATCAACCCTGACCCGGAGCTTTTGGTAGAAATCGAGCAGAGGAAATACAACGTCTTCTATGTGCCTGAAGCGATTGGCAACCCCTATATTCCTTCCCAGGACTCCTTTGTGATTCCCTTCGGAATCAAGTCTGTGTTGGGGTTTGGTGGTCTATTGCCTTCGGGCAATCTGTTTGCAATTATCATGTTCTTGAAAGTCCAGATTCCCCATAGCACGGCTCAGATGTTCAGCACTCTGGCGCTGAACGTCAAGACAGCACTGCTGCGGTTCGATCGAGGAGCTGTCTTCGCTCAAAAAGATAAATCTGCTACAGCCGATGTGCAAATATTCAGAAGAAACACTGAGCAGGAGCTAGCGCAGCTTAAATCCCAAGTAGCGACTTTGACGCAGTTGCTTGATGTTTTTGACCAATCTATCTTGGTACAATCCGATCGACTCGAACAAGCCATAGAACAACTGGCAGACTCCGCGCAAAAGTTAGATACCCTCAACCAGAGACTCAAGGAAGAGAATCTTCGCATGGGTGCTGAATTGGATATCGTGCGTCAAATGCAGCAAATGATTCTGCCCAATCCTGAAGAACTGGAAATTGAAGGACTCGATATTGCTGGATACATGGAGGCTGCCGATGAAGTCGGCGGCGACTACTATGATGTCTTGAACACCGATGGCGTTGTCACTCTTGGCATCGGCGATGTGACTGGACATGGACTCGAAAGTGGCATCCTGATGCTGATGGCGCAAACGGCAGTCCGTACCCTCAAGGAAATCCGCGAAACTGATCCGGTTCGGTTCTTAGATGCGCTCAACCGCACTCTTTACAAAAACGTGCAGCGCATGAATTCCGAGAAAAGTCTTACCCTAGCGATTTTAAATTACTCCCAAGGATGGGTCAGCATCAGCGGACAACATGAAGAAACGCTCATCGTGCGAAACGGTGGACAGGTTGAACGTATGGACACAATGGATTTAGGTCTTCCCATTGCCCTCCACGATGACATTGCTAAGTTCATCAGTCACATTTCAATTGAGCTACAGCTAGGAGATGGTATAGTGCTATATACTGATGGTATTCCCGAAGCAAAAGACATTAAGAAAAAACAGTATGGCGTTGAGCAGATGTGTGAAGTCATTAGCAAAAACTGGCATTTATCGGCACAAGAAATTAAGCAAGCGGTGATTGACGATTTACGGCGACATATCGGCACTCAAAAAGTCTTTGATGATATTACGCTGTTGGTTGTGAAGCGGACCCAATTAGGGGTAGAAAATAAGTCACAGCCTCACGCAGCCGCATTGGTTTAGAGCGATCGCCCATACCTCGAAAAAATCAACGTCTGGGTGAGTACACATTTGTGATATAATCACCTTGATGGTCATAAAATTAGAAAATTTGTTATTGAGAATCTAACTAGCCATGCCTCAAATCTTCGGAGATTTCGTCGAAAGCTTTCCCCCTGCGCAGGATTCCTTGGAATTAACCTTTACCCCTAGTTCACTTTCAATTAAAACGCGCTGGCGTAGTAATTGACTATCGGCTAATTTTATGGCGGATTACTTTTCCAATTTTTTCCCGGTAGATGAGGACGATCCAGCCCAGAAACGACGCACTTAACGAAAGTAAAGCAGCCGTTAATTATGTGGTCAATGAACTGTTGGGAAATGCTCTAAAATTTAATAATTAAGCAATTAATTTCAAGATTGAATTTGGAATTTACTTTATTGAAGAAGCTGACGTTACAGCCGTGCTTTTCACTACAAATAGTGTGAGTGCTGAAGGGCTTGATAAGTTTCAGAGTTTTATTCAGGAACTTTTGTTCTACGAGCCAGAAAAACTCTAGGTGCAACAGATAGAAAAAAGTGAAGAATAGGAAAATAGTGGAGCATCTGGTTTAGGCTTTTTAACAATGCTCAATGATTATTCAGCAAAGCTAGGCTGGAAATTTGAAATAGTCCCAAAAAATCCTAAAATGATTGCAGTCACGACAATGGTACTCGTTCCAGTCTAGTTCCCAGTTTTTTCCAGAACCTAAATTAAGTTATTAAGAAAGGATAGAACCGATAGTGGCAACTCAAGAAGTTAAAAGTGAAGACTATATTGTTCAATTCGATCCTGACTCTGTAAGCGTTTACTTCAAAGGTGAACTTAGCCTTGGTGGGCCTACAGAGTACGCTCCTATCACAAATTTACTGAATGAAGTGGCTGAGTCTGAACCCAACACAATGACGATTGACTTGAGAAACTTGGCATTTGTCAATAGTTCTGGCATTAGTATGTTGTCTAAATTTGTTCTCAGTATGCGAAAAAAGAAAGGAGTTCAGTTAGTCGTTTTGGGGTCGAATGATATGCCCTGGCAAGGAAAATCTCTTAAAAACCTAGAGAAATTGTTGCCCGGACTGAAGTTGGAAATTGAGTAGGCTATCCCTAAAAGTCATAACTTGCAACTAGCTGATGGTGTAGATTCTCCCCTTCCTTTCTATCAACGTTGAGCAAGTCTTAGTCAAGTCAAGGTCTAAATTCCTATGATTAAATCGCTCGGTTGTTTTTCAAAAACAGCTAAGATTAGGATGTCCAATTTCTTCTAAATTATGAGATTTACCAAAATTTTTCTCTTTTTAATAAAAAATCAGTATTTTTAGGCTTTTCACTTAGAAGTCAGTGCCTGCGGAATTTAAATCCCGAGCTAACAGCTTGCACTTTGTTGGAAATGATATCTTGCATCAATGTCAATAAAGGGATAGATCGCTCATCCCTCCAGCGATCGCTCCCTTTCTTGATATTAGTGCTTTCTGGTAAATTAAAACTACTCAGTCAAAGCCTTTATACATAGGGTAAGGCGCGCAGAGGCGCACCCTACGGCATAGATATGCAAGGGTAATTCCTATTCCTCTTAAAGCTTTTTTCGCTCTAAAACAGCTTGGTTCTATTTTTTCTTTGACTCAGAAACATCGGCAATCAAATCGTCTTTATCAACTTTCGGAACAAAATCAGGGCGTTCTTTGGCTTCCCAACCGGGGGGGCGCTTGGAGTTGTACCAGGCGATCGAGCCGATCGTAACTGCGGCAACAAAGCCAACACCAAGAACTGCTATTGGAGCGGTCAAGCTGACACTTGATTCCGGCACTGGCTGCTGCATCAGCAGATCGATCGTTACTCGCTTGATGGGTGCAACAAGAACTGCCATGGGAGCGGTCAAGCTGATATCTATCATTAGGCTAAATCCTTATCTACTCTACTTTTACATTATCTTAAGTGCTAATGCCGTTTTGTTGATATATCTGAAGACAGAAAAAGTGACAGAATTGCCGCCATAATGGTTAGAGGTTGAAAATAGGAGAGCTGATTTTATGCCGTTGGGGACAATAGCATTGCTGTTGGCTGCTAGTTTCAGCCTGGGTGCTTTACCGCTAACGGGATGGGCGGTGCGAGTGTTTAGCCGCCGAGATTTGAGGGGGCTGGGCACGGGGAATGTGGGCGTGTCGGCAGCTTTCATTCACGGGGGGAAATTAGCGGGAATTGCTGCGGTGTTGGCGGAAATTGCCAGGGGTATTGTGCCGGTGTTGGCGGGGCGATTTTGGTTTCCGGATACACCTGGGATCGCGATCGCGCTGTTAATTCCGCTAGTTGCGGGCAGATATGCGATCGCCCGAGGTGGAGGGGTGACCAACGCTGTTTGGGGTCTTTTGGTATTTTCGCCGCCGGTGGCTGTTTCATCGGGCATTTGGGGGCTGCTGGTGTGGGGTTTGGCACAGCGGTGGTGGGGTGAGGGCGATCGGGCGAGACTCTTTGCTTCCCGTTGCGGGTGTCTGTGCACCCCTATCTGGGTTTGGGTGTGGCGACAATCAATGGCAGAATTTTTAGCAGCAGCAGGATTAGCTTTGTTGTTAGCAGCAATTAATTTCAGTCAGGGTGATGATATGGCTTTATCTAAATCAGATCAATTGTTTTCTCTTGATGACTCGTTAGATGCTGCAATCTGCGGCGATAAAGCGGCTAAATTGTCTCAACTCAAACGCGCCGGTTTTAACGTACCTGCTGGTTTTATATTTTCATCGAAGGAAGAAGGAAGTTCGGCAACGGATTATGTAACGGATGTAACGGATGGAACCAAGAAGGAAGAAGGAAGAAGGAAGAAGGAAGAAGGAAGAAGGAAGAAGGAAGAAGGAAGAGGGGCAAAGAGAAATGCCCAGCATTTATCAATTCCTGATGCTTTAATCCAAAACATCAAAGCAAAAATCCCCGATCGCATAATTGTTCGCTCTTCTGCTGCAGGAGAAGACGGGGATCTTAGTTCAGCGGCTGGACAATATAAAACCATTGGCCCTGTTTCAACTCAAGCAGAATTGCTCGATGCAATTAATCGCTGCCGCCAGTCTTATTGGACTTCCGAAGCTGTGGCTTACCGCCGACAGCGACAATTGCTCGACACCCAAATGGCTGTATTAATTCAGCCTTATATTGACAGCGAATTTGCGGGAGTCATGTTCAGTCGCAATCCTTTAGATGGTGGTTCCCAGGTAATTATAGAAGCTTTACCGGGAGGAGCAGAATCTGTGGTCGGCGGCCAATGTACTCCGGTTCATTTAGAAATTGACTTTAGTAAATCTGAATCATTAGAAAAACAATTAACTGAACTTAAAAGTAACTCAATTATTGCTCAATCCATTTTAGCAGAATTGGTGAAACAAGCCCAAGCAATTGAAGCATTTTTTCACGGAATCCCGCAGGATATTGAGTGGAGTTGGGACGGGGAAAAAGTTTGGATTTTGCAAAGCCGCCCGATTACTAATTTGCAGCCTTTTTGGACGCGCACTATTGCAGCAGAAGTGATTCCCGGTGCAATTCGCCAGTTAACTTGGTCGATTAACCGGCCGCTGACTTGCGGGGTTTGGGGAGAGATTTTTCAGGTGGTTTTGGGCGATCGCGCGATCGGCTTAAACTTTAATGAAACTGCAACTTTGCTGGGTTCTCACGCCTATTTTAATGCGACTTTGTTGGGCGAAATTTTTCGGATGATGGGATTGCCGGAGCAGGGTTTGGAATTTTTGCTGAGAGGGCAAAAGATGGGCAAGCCGCCTTTGGGGAAGATTTTGCCAAATTTGCCTGGTTTGTGGCGTCTGGTGCAGCGGGAGAGGGCGCTTAATGCAGATTTTGAGGTCGATCGTACTTCTATTTTCCTCCCGGCACTCCAAAGTTTGGATAAGGAAGAAGGAAGAGGGAAGAAGGAAGAAGGAAGAGGTTCGAGCGAAGAAGAAATATTAATGCCCAATGCCCAATGCCCAATGCCCAACGATCAATATTTAATGGAAGTGTTGGAGAGAGCTGAGCAAATTCAGGAGTGGCTGAAACCGATTACTTACTACAATATATTAGGGCCGATCGGGCTGGCTATTCGCAAGGCAATTTTTCGCGTTTCCGATGAATGGCTGGGCAATGAGAGCGCTCCTGAAATTGCTTCTGTGCGAGCTTTAAAGCAGTTGGCTCAGAAATTACGCCAAGCTGCTGTTTCGCAGTCTCAAGAAACTGTTTCAGTAGCACATTTAGCACAGATATTTGCCGAAAGTCCTGCTTTACAAGCTGATTTTGAAAAGTGGCTTGATATTTACGGATATTTGAGCGAAGTGGGAACTGATATAGCTGTTCCTACTTGGCGAGAACAGCCGAAAATTTACCAGAAGCTGCTAATAAGTATGGCTCAAAAACCCGAAACTAATTTAGTAGAAAAGCGGAAATTAGACTTGACTTTTGGGCAAAAGTGGCGGCTAGATAAATGTCAGGAAAGAGCGATAGTCAAAAACGAGATTAGCGAAATTTACGCGCGGTTGTTGGCTCACCTGCGCTGGACTTTTTTAGAGATAGAAGCTTGCGGATTGGCAATGCAGGTGTTTCAGGAAAGCGGAGATATTTTTTATCTGGAATTTGGGGAAATTCAGCAGTGGATTCGCAGCGGCGCGAGTGTTTCTTTTCAGGATACAATTAGCCAAAGGCGCGATCGCCTGGTAGCCGATCGCGATCGTCCGATTCCCCCTGTCGTCTACGGCAATTTGCTGCCAAATTCTCAAAAAAGGTCGATCGAACCTGCAACATCCGCAACTAATATCATCCAGGGAATTCCCGCAAGTATTGGCCGTGTCGAAGGCTTTGTCAAGATTTGCCGCACCGCGAGCACAGATTTAGGAGAAAATGCGATCGCAGTAGTTCCTTACACCGATGCAGGTTGGGCACCGCTGCTATTAGGAGCAACAGCAATTATCGCCGAAGTTGGCGGCCAATTGTCTCACGGAGCAATAATCGCTCGCGAGTACAAAATTCCCGCAGTTATGAATATTTCTGAAGCTACAACTTGCTTGCGAGACGGTCAAAAAGTCCGAGTAGACGGGTATCTCGGCACTGTAGAACTGCTCGAATAAATGGAAATAAAAATGTAAAAACTTGTTTGTAGGTAGGGACACGGCAGTGCCGTGTCCCTACCGCTAGCTTCATAAACGTGGAATCTGCTGTATCTTCGAGTCCTACTTTCTTAGACTAAGAAATTCTGGACAACATAGTTCCCGACATTTCTACCCGCACTCAAACCATTAACGTTAGCACTCATGAAATGAATGCCTCCGTAAAGGCGACTAATGCCAGATTCGTCGGCCGCTTGACTGAAGTTTTCAAAGGTTCGCAAACTGTTGACAGTCCTGTCTCCTCTATCTGCAAAGCCAAAATCCGAACCAAACACAGAACTCATCACTGCATCTGCCGCACCGCTAAAGGTACTGTGGCCAGACGTGTACTCAGGGAACGGCGGAGTAGTTATCAGCGGAGTCCACAGGGGGTCGGCAGTCGTGTTGGGATTGTTGTCCGTGTCAGCTTGCCGAATAGCTGTAACCGGCCGCCAAAAGTTGTACTGATACTTGGCATCCCAGCAACTAATAGCTGCATCGGCTTCAGCAATATTCAGCAGGGCGAACAAGCGGGCGTTATCTTCCAGGGAGTTACCTGCCAGGGCCGAGGCATCTTGGGCGATTTGGTTCCAGTGACCCGGAGGGGTAAACGTACCTGCGCCGTTGGCCCAGAATTTGGCGATGGCTGTTTGGTCGGGAGTCCGGGTGAGGCTGTCACTTTTGCCGATTTCTTTGACATAGTTAACTTCCTCTGCGTACTTGGCGCTGTCAAGCGCGGGCGGGCCGGGCGGGCGGAACTGAGAACCGCTAGTCATGGCAAAGGGAGTAACTTCTGCCCACTCTGGCGCCAGGGCGGGGGCAAGGGCAGGGGGAGTCGGCACCCAACTACCGGGGTCTGTTTTGGGGGTGTACTGCACTACTTTCGCGATGCCGTCTGTACTCCGCGAACTGATAATTTGGTCGGCAACTTGCTGTCCGAGGGCAATCCCGTCTTGTTTGGCTTTGCCGTCGGTAATTTTAGCTAAAGACGATGCGTATGCTTCGTTGAATGTGGCTGCTTGCGCTGGGTAGACGCTGACTAAGACGCGGTGGGCGGCTGCGGCGGTGGCAGCTTCTGCTGATGTACCTGCGGGTGGGTCTATTTCCACGAGGTAAGGGGTGTATTTTTTGCTGATGGAGTTAACAGCATCGTAAATGGCTGCGTGAACCATTGCCATGTTGCGGGAGGCGAGGGGAGGCGCGGTGTTGCCTGTCCGCACTGCATTCAGCATGACTCCGTTCCACTCAATGACAGGGTTTCCCGATAGCTGATTTGTGAAGTTGTTGCGGTCGATCGTGTTGCTGTTGACTCCGGTCAATACTGCTAAATATTCGCCCGTGAGTTTGTCTTGAATTAAGGTGCTGTTGCTGTTAGCGCCGATGCCTTGCTGGATGTTTAAATCTTCAAAGCTCAGGCCGTCTAGCAATCGAATTTTGTCATTGCCGTTGCCGAAGTCGGCGATGTAGTCGGCTGTGGCTAAAGTTTGGCCTCCGCTGCCTTTAGCAATGGCAAATATATCATCGCCTGTGCCGCCGCTGATGGTATCGCTACCTGCGCCCGCGTAGATGATATCGTTGCCGGAATCGCCATTAATTAGGTCGCTGCCTTTGCCTCCCCAGAGGATGTCGTCGTCTGCACCGCCGGTGATAGTATCGTTGCCTCGATCGCCGCAGATTTTGTCTTTGCCTACATCGCCTTCGATATAGTCGTCTCCGCTGTTGGCATAAATTATGTCGTTGCCATCCAATCCGTTAAATCTGTCTGGTTGGGTGGTTCCTTCAAGATAGTCAAATTTAGGACTAGGGGTGAGGGATGCCATGTTTCTTTATTGGATATTTTGATTAAAGCACAAAGATTCGTAACGTCTGTAGATGCTTAGGTGTGTTTACCCCTGATTTAATAGTATTAAACTTTCTGGTTGATAAGTAAACGCCACAACCAAGCTTTATTTCATATTTAACGGGCTTTTTATGAAGTTTTGCGCTTTGAATATGCGTAAAAGTACAGATATTAAAACTGCATTAGATACTGCAACGTTGGTAATTTTTTATAAAAAAACAGTTTTTTTAATATTTAGAGCCAGATAATTTTTACCAGCATAAAAAAAGGCGCAGATTGTGTAACTGAGTAAGTATATATTGATTAAGCACTTCTCAAAGCTGCGATCGGGTCGAGTTTGGAGGCTTGGCGGGCGGGGACAACGCCGAAAAAGAGGCCGACTGCACCGGATACACTGACAGCAAGGGCGATCGCCACGGGCGAAATACCAGCTTGCAAGGGCGTGAAATTACCTACAAGCAAGATACCGCCGATACCTACGCAAGTACCGACTATCCCTCCGGCGGCGGATAAAATTACAGCTTCGACAATAAATTGAAATAAGATATCTTGTTGGGACGCTCCGATCGCCTTTCTGAGTCCGATTTCCTGAGTGCGTTCGCTGACGGACACCAGCATAATGTTCATAATCCCAATGCCGCCTACTAATAGGGAAATGCTGGCAACAGCAGTTAACATAAGTGTTAGAGCCCCGGAAATCGCACCCATTGTTGCCATTAAATCTTTTTGATTTCTCACTGTAAAGTCATCTTCGGTGGTAACTTTGTGCCGCAGTCTCAGCAAGTTTTCTACCTGAAATTGCGCCGCGTCCATTTGCAACTCATCTTTAATAGAAATATACATCGAGGTAACAGCTAAACCGTAGGGAGATTTCCGCCCGACAATGCGGTTGGCCATTGTGGCAATCGGCACTGCGGCTGAGTTATCGTAATTCGTACCAAAAGATGTCCCTTTGGGTGCCAATACGCCAATTACTTTGAGGCTGACATTTTGGATACGCACCTGTTCGCCCAAGGGATTTGTATTGCCAAAAAGTTTCTCCGCTAATTCTGAACCGAGAACCACAACTTGGTTACTTTGCTTAACATCTAGTTCGGTCAAAAACTGCCCTTTTGCCATTTCAAAGCTTCTGACTTCTAGAAATTCTGGAATCGTGCCAAAAATTAAAGCCGAAACATTTTTGTTGCTGTAGCGAACTATTTCGGAACTGTTAAGTTCTGCTGACACGCCTTGAACGGAGGGGACTTGAGTTGCGATCGCTTTAGCGTCAGGCAGTACGAGAGTTTGAGGCGCACTTGAGATCGTACTTCGCCTAGCGTTCGGTACTCCCGGCCTCACGATTAATACGTTTGTACCAAGGGATTGAACTTGTCCTGCTACAAATTTTTGAGCTCCTTCTCCAATGCCAATCATGGCAATTACTGAGGCATTGCCGACAATCATCCCGATCATTGTTAAACTGCTGCGAATTTTGTTTGCTAGCAGGGTTTGGCCGGCCATTTTGACGCTTTCAATAAAATTCATACTTTTTGGAGTTTAGACTAAGCACAAATTGACTCAGGGTTAGCTGAGTAGAAATTGTGGTGAATTTAGAGAGATATTCCCAGGTTAACTAATGGATTTTGGTGATTTTTGGAACCGACCTTTACCCTTTTTGACCACAGGATAGCGACATCTTTGACTGCGAGGTTTTCCTGGTTGCCATCCGGTCGAATTTCCTCGGCGTTTGGGAGGAACAGTGGGAGTTCCAATCTTGATTAAAAGTGGAAGCATTGATTGTGCAACCCTTCCAGGGGTTAATTCAGAGAGAGACTTTTGCCAGGGGAGACGAATTTCTCTCACTAAATCCTTAGCTAACCATAATTGCCAGGTGACTAATGGCATCAAATCACTCCATCGTTGACATTGTTCAGGGGTACTCAACTTCGGTACAGTCCAATGCAAGCTTTGTTTAGCTAAGCGATACCAGTGCTCGATGGTAAAACGACGTAGATATAGTTGCCAAATTTCTGTAAGAGGTGGCATTTGGCGACCAATCCAAACTAACCACAAAGGTTGAGTTTTTAATTGACCTGTTATAGCTTCTAAGCGTTCTACTAAAATCAGAGTCATCGGATGTTTGGGACTGCCTCGAAAATGTAAGTTATCCCATTTTCTCAATCTGATTCGTCCGAGTTTCGGTTCAAGAGATTCCAGTGTTTGTTCTGGTTTCCACCAGCTTTGAGTGTCATTAAGCTTAAACTGATTTCCATGAATTTTCGGTCGTCCTCTACCACTATAGGATGAAGGTGCTGACCATAAGCAACGATTAGAACGAATACGCATTAGTTTATCAGCAGCGATCGCAGCGGTTGCTTTTACCAGAGGGGCACATCCATACTCACTATCAAATAGAGCGATCGGTCTATGCTGAAGATATTCACACACTTGTGCCAATTGTTGAGCGCCTTTAGTGATCGGGTTTTCCCAACTGGTAATACGTTCGTGTCTTAATGGGAGTGCCCAACTGCCACTGGTCGAAGGTATCCACGCGATCGTACTATAACCTTGACCGATACCAACAGGTATGCCATGAGGCAAGGCGGTGGGTTGATGTTCGTAGGTGCGCTCTTTGAGGGTAGGTGCATGAGGTCTCAACCATGCTGTATGATCGATCGCCAATACTGGACGTTCAACTTGAGACATCTGGTGGATGTATAGTTGCATCAATTTTGCTCGGTCTGGTCTACAATCTTGTAGTGCTTCATAGACACTCGACCACTGACGCCGAAATAAAGGATTTAGGGCTAAATCTCCTAAACATGAGACGTGGCGCGTCGTCATTACCGCGTCTGCTAGTTCAAAGGTGGCATCTTTGGCATGACCTAGACATTGATAAGCAAGTTGACGAAATTCTCGTAATTGTTCTAACTTCATTGCAGGTAGATTTGAGATTTTTTAGCTGAATTCTCAATCTTCTACCCTGATGCTGTCTGTTGAAACTATCGCAGACAGTTTTTTTCTCTGGTTGCAAGTCTCGGAGAACCTCAACGCTCGCTGATATCTATCTTATGGTTGAGTCTGATAGCTTGTCGCCAGCGACCATTGCCGTTGTTGAGAACTGTTCCCTACTCTCACAGTGATCGCACTTTTTAACCTGCTTAGTCTAAACTCCAATACTTTGTTATGAGTTATTTTTATAACAATCAACAGTCAACCGTCAACAGTCAACAGTCAACCGTCAACCGTCAACCAACTAATTAAGCACTTCTCAATGCCACGATCGGGTCTAATTTAGCAGCTTGTTTTGCAGGTACGATGCCGAAAAATAAGCCGATACTGCCCGAAACACCTACTGCAAGTGCGATCGCCACTAGGGAAACACTAGCTTGCAGAGGAGTAAAAGCAGCGACTAAAAGCACGCCGCCGATACCGAATCCAGTACCGATCGCCCCGCCTGCTGCTGACAAAATCACAGACTCGATCATAAACTGAATTAGGATATCTTGCTGAGAAGCTCCGATCGCCTTTCTCAATCCAATTTCTTTGGTACGTTCGGTAACAGAAACCAGCATGATATTCATAATCCCGATGCCGCCGACAAACAGCGAAATTGCCGCCACGAAAGCCAACATCAACGTCAAAGCACCAGTAATACTACCCAAAGTATTCATCAAATCTTTCTGGTTGCGAACAGTAAAATCATCCTCTTTAGTAATTTTATGACGCAATCTCAGCAAATTTTCTATTTGAAATTGCGCAGCTTGCATCATAGTTTCATCCTTGATGGCAACCGAAATAAATGTTACTTTTGTACCGTAGGGAGACGATCTACCTACGATCCGATTTGCCATTGTTGTCAGCGGTAAATAAACGTTCATATCTTGATTGTCGCCAAAACTAGAACCTTTTGCCTGCATGACCCCAATTACTTGAAAAGTCGAGTTTTTGATGCGAATGTATTGACCAACTGGCTGTGTATTGCCAAATAATTGTTCTGCTGCTTCTGAACCTAAAGCTACTACATTTTCTTCTCTTTCTAAATCTAATTTGCTTAAAAAACGACCTTGACCAACATCAAAGCTTCTGACTGTCAGAAATTCTGGGGTAGTTCCCACAATCGAAGATGAGACATTTTTGTTGCGGTAGGTAACGAGTTGGCTGTCATTGAGAGTTGGTGCGACTTCTTGGACAGAAGGAACTTGAGATGCGATCGCCTCTGCATCTTCCACTACTAAAGTCTGGGGCGGAATCACCGGGCGGCTTTGCGCTTCAGGACTTCCGGGAATAATAAATAGCAAGTTTGAACCCAGAGAGTTAACTTGTCCCTCGATAAATGTTTGAGCTCCTTCCCCGATACCGATCATCGAAATGACCGAAGCATTGCCGATGATAATTCCTAACATCGTCAAGGTGCTGCGAAGCTTGTTGGCCATCAAAGTTGTGACAGCCATTTTGACGCTTTCAACAATATCCATAATTCGATTTTAGATTTTAGATTTTAGATTTTAGATTGGGGATTTGGGATTGGGATTATTCGTGTCAACTTAATATTTAAACTCATAATAAATCTCACTTGTAGTCGAGTCTCGATATCCGTAAATCCCTCTTAATAAGGGGGACTTTGAATACTCTTGTCCCCCCCTTATTAAGGGGGGTTAGGGGGGATCTCCGGCTTTGAAAACACCCTAGAGCGATCGATCTCAATAATGCCCCATGCCCTATGTCCCATGCCCTATTTCTGATTCTTGATAATATCCTCCAGCTTTTTACCTTGAGGAAGTTCGGTAAAAACGCGATCGCCCGCTTTTGCACCCTCTAAAATCTGAATCTTGTTGCCAATAGTCGATCCAACCGTAACAGGCTTAAACTTCGGCTGTTGTTTCTCATCGGGAACTAGCACACCGGTTTGACCTTTATTAGTGACAATTGCTACCGTAGGCACAACTAAAGCATTGCTCAGCTTTTGACCGACAAATCTCAAATCTACATTCATCCCCGATTGCAGCGACTCTTTGCCCGTATCGATCGCAACTCGCACTTGAAATAGCGTCACATCCCGTTCCTTTACAGCTTCCGGCGCAATTAACTTAACGCGGCCTTTAAACACTTTATCTGGATAAGCATCGGCGACTATTTCAACTTCTTGACCCGGTTTAATCTGACTGATATCAGCCTCCGGGACTTTCGCCAAAACTTCCACATCTCTAGCTAAAGCGACAATCGATGTCGAAGTTGCCGAAGTAGCTTCCGAGGCCGAAGTTGCGGGTGTTACAAAAGCTCCTTGGATGGCATATCTTTGGGTAATAATTCCAGCAAAAGGTGCGCGAACTTTCGTATCTTCTAACTGCACTTCTTGAAAGCGGACTTGAGCTTGAGCTTCGGCTAATTCAGCTTGAGCTTGAGCTATTTCTTCGGGGCGAGAACCGTTTTCTTGTGCGGTCAATTGGCTTCTAGCTTCAGCAACTGCTGCTTCGGCTTTGGCGATTTCTTCTGGACGGTTGCCGTTTTCTACTTGCGCTAATTTGCTTTTAGCTTCGGCCACTTCTGCTTCGGCTTGGGCAATTTCTTCCGATCGCGTGCCGTTTTGCAATTGGTTCAATGCTTGCTGCTCGACTTGCACAGCAGCTTGCAGTTGCTGAATTTGCGACAGCCGATTTTCTTGCAGTTGTTGCAGGCGTCTTTGGGATTCTATTAATTTAGCTTGGGCAGTGCGATTTTCTTTGATCAGTTCATCGAGTTTATCTTTAGCCAGAGCACCTTCTTCCACTAGCGGGCGATTGCGTTCCACCCGTTGAGCGGTTAGTTCGGCTTGGGCTTTACTTGAGTCAATTTGCGTTTGTGCTTGGGCAATTTCTTGTTTGACACTGCCAGTTTGAGCATCTGCTAAACGAGCTTGAGCTTGGGCTAAACGAGCTCGCGCTTGGCTGACTTCTTCAACGCGGCTGCCGGCTCGCAGTCGCTGCAAGCCAGCTTGAGTTTGCTGCAAGCGGGCTCTGGCTCCTGCAACTTCTTCAACGCGGCTGCCGGCTTGGAGTTGCGCGAGACTGGCCTCGGCTTGCTCTAAGCGCGCTCGGGCGCTGGCGATGTCTTCCGATCGATTCCCGGCTTCGATTTGGGCGAGTTTTGCTCGCACGCTGGCTTCGCGGGCTTTAGCTTGAGCTAGTTGAGCTTCTACATCGCGGCTTTCCATGCGAGCAACGATTTGTCCTGCTTCGACTTTATCGCCCTGTTCTACAAACAATTCTGCTATGCGCCCCGAGCCTTTGGGGCTGAGATTCACACGCTGTACCGGCTGCACCGTGCCGCTGGACGTGATCCGCACCGTGAGGTTTTGCGCTTCCACCGGCACTGTCATAGTGGCGATCGCATCTACTTTGGGCTGCGATCGACTTTTTGCTACATATATAGTGGTCGGTACAGCTAGCAACCCGGCTGCAACCAACCCAATCGCCCACCGCTGCGGTTTGCGCGCCGGTTTCTTCGGAGACTGCTTTTGGGCGGTTTTTTTATCTGCAATTTTGGTCTCTGCGGCCTTGGTGTCTACAGTCTGAGTATCTTCCACCTTGACCTGAGCAGTTTCCTTTTTAGGGCTAACGATCATACCGACTCACCTAATTTAATCTCAGGATTACCTTAAAGGTAAAATTTTTGCTGATGCTTGGCATCGTCTTTCAGACTCATCCGATCGGGTGAACTTAAAAAAGTTCCCCAACCAGCACCTGTAAACAATTATAGCTAATCTTTGCAACTTGTTAAATAATGTTAAGTTTTTTCAGCTAAAAGAGGTGGGTCTAAACAGAATCGCTCCCGGCTGCTGGCAAATAAAAATATATTTTAGTAAATAATATCATTTTTGGGATCTAGAAGCGCGCTTCTCACCAGCGACAAAGGCGGATCGGGCAGCGGGCGATCGACCGTCATTAGGTCATTGCGAACTCGCGTTAGCGATCGCAGCGGACTCTGCCAGTGCTAAGCTCATAATGGCACAATATTAAGACGCTTACTCTCATAAACCCGGCTTCTGCGAAAAATAACAGGTTTGCCGGCTAAGAATCCGCGCAGAAACCCGGTTTCACAGGCAGCGGTGCGTAAATCCTGAATCCATATCCGCCCTGTGACCACAACAGGTTAAAATATTTTTCAAATCCGTTAAAAATGGAAAATCAAAACAATGAATCGTCCTCAAAGCGTTACAGTTTTGGCAATTTTGCAGCTAATTAGCGGTGTATTCAGCCTCCTTGACGGCTTGTTCATCTTACTTTTTGCCGGCCTTTTTGGCGGTCTCGGTGCGGCAGTCGGCGGGGCGAAAGTTGGCACTGTAATCGGCAGCTTCATTGCAATTTTTGCGGCGCTCAGTTTTATTTTAGGCCTCCTCTCCTTACTCTTAGCTTGGGGTTTGTTTCAACTAAAAAAATGGGCTTGGACAGGAACGTTAATTGTCCACATCATCGCCACCATCGCGCAAATTGTCAAAATGTTGGGTAGCGGCGGTACAGCCGTCAATTTTTTAACTTTGGGTTTTGCAGCGGCTAGCATTTACTACCTGTTGCGGCCGGATGTTAAACAAGCATTTCGTGTCTGATTTCCTTTTCATTAACGGTACTGAATTCTCGGATCGAAAAAAGCATAGGAAATATCAACCGCCAGATTAATCAGTACAAAAGTTACAGCCACAAAAATTACTCCTCCTTGGACAATTGGGTAATCCCGCGTCAGAATACCAGTGTAAATCCAAGAACCAATTCCCGGCCACGAGAAAATCGTTTCAGTCAGAATAGCGCCACCTAAAAGAGTGCCGAACTGTAAACCGATAGTTGTGACGATCGGCAAAAACGCATTTTTTAAAGCGTGTTTCAAAATCACCCAATATTCCGGCAATCCCTTCGCCCTTGCAGTGCGGATGTAATCTTGAGAAAGCACTTCCAGCATCGCAGAACGAGTGATGCGAGCTATAATAGCCAGAGGAATAGTTCCTAAAGTCAAAGCTGGCAGGATTAAATGGGCGATCGCATCCCGTAAAGCAACAAAATCCCACCTCAGCAAAGAATCCAAAACATAAACACCCGTAATTGACTTAAAACCGAATCCCAAATCTACACTAATCCGCCCGCTTGGAGGCAGCCATTTCAGATAAACAGCAAACAAATAAATCAACATCAATCCCAACCAATACACCGGCAAAGATACGCCAATTAACGAACCGCTCATCGCGAAATTGTCCAGCCAGCTATTTTTCCGAACAGCAGCCAAAATCCCCGCCGGAATTCCGATAACAAGTGCCACCAACATCGCCACCACAGACAATTCAAAAGTAGCAGGCCAGCGACTTCTAATTTCATCAATTATCGGGATACCGCTAATAATGCTATTTCCCAAATCAAAGCGGAGCAAACTCCATAAAAAAGCCAAATATTGCAAAGGTAAAGGCTGATTCAAACCTAATCTCGCTCTCAAAACTTCGACCTGTTCGGGAGTTCCCCGTTCTCCCAAAAGCACTGTAGCTGGGTCTCCCGGTATCAAATGCAAAAATATAAATACTAGCAGAGTGATTCCGAAAAGGACTGGCAAGAGTCCCAGCAAACGTTTAACAATATATTGAAACATCAGTTGATCTCATTCACCTTGCAAATTTTCCAAAATCCGATCGACCGTTTCTTCTACCGTTAGATTGGTTGAATCCAGCCAGTAGCCAAGGCGAGGAGTTTCGGTACGAAGAATGCGATCGAAGGCATAAACCATTGTTTCGTTGGCATATCCGGTCTTCGATCTTGCTGCATCCCGTGCCGCTACAACTTCTGCCTTCGGACACAGAACGATCGCGGACAACGGCACATCGTGGAAAGTGGCAAGTACCTCAGCCAGTGCCGAACCAATGATGATGTCTTGATAAACGACCGTAAAACCAGCCTGGAGATAGTGTCGCGCTGCCATTGCTGCCAGGTGATACCGCAGTTGAAGCTGCTGATATGCCTCTGCTGACAAATTTAACGCCATTTCCGCCTGTCCATTCACCATCATGCGACGAAAGATATCGCCGCGAAGGTGGACACTTTTGGGCAACCGTTCGGCAAGTGATTGCGCCACACTTGATTTTCCGGCAGCCATGTTCCCGGTAATCAAAATAATTTGTGGCTGATGATTTGCAGGTTGCTGACTGCTCTCCATACTGTTTGTTAAGGTAAATTCATGTAAAGTATGATAACCCCGGAGAGGTGTGTCGATCTAAACTCTCAATTTTTGCTTATTTCCTCAAAAGACTCCGACCCCAAAGGACTCGGAATCCAACCTTGAATATTCTTGCGTTTCCCTAAAAGCGGCTGCGAATGTACGATCGGCAAACGCACAGCTTCCCCATGCAAAATCTCGCTAACTTCCGCATAAATTTTCGCCCTAGTTGCTTTATCCCCACTCGCCCTCCCCCGATCCAAAAGTTCCAGAACTTTCGGATTTTTCCAATTTCCCAAATCCCCCGTGGAACCAGGCCCGAAGTGAGGATAATAAAAATTGTCTGGATCGCCGTAATCTCCAATCCAACCCATCATAAAAGCTTGAAAGCCGGGAGGTTTTAGCCGATCGGCTAAATAAGCAGACCAATCCTTTGTCAGCAATTTTACCCGAATCCCGATCGCGCTCAAATCCGCCGCAAATGCCTCAGCGATCGGCTTCGGCGTGGGAAAATAGGGACGGCTGACTGGCATATACCACAAATCCAAATCAAAACCGTTCGGATAACCGGCTTTCGCGAGCATTGCTTTAGCTTGCTGCGGGTTAAATTCATAATCTTTCACTCGATCGGACTCGGCCCAATTCAGCGCAGGCGGGATAAATTGCGAATCATGTTTTCCGAGTTCTCCCCAGAAAGCTTTGACTATTGCTGGCTTGTTAATTGTTTGGGCGATCGCCCGCCTGACTTCCGGTTTGGATAAAGGTTCGTAACTGGGATTTAAGGCTAAATAACCGACATTAAAAGAAGGTCGTACAACAGTTTCTAAATTAGTATCTGCTTGAACCTCTTTCAATTGATCCGGGGTTAAATCCACAGTAAAATCAAGTTGACCCGCTCTCAATTGAGCCAATCTCGCCGCCGGATCGTCAACAAAACGAATTACCAATTGATTGGCTTTTGGCGTGCCAGTTTTCCAATAATTTGGATTTTTATCCAAAACAATGCGATCGCCCGATCGCCATTCCTGAAACACAAAAGGCCCCGTACCCACCGCCAGCGACCCCGGAGTGCCGTATTTAGCACCCGCTTTTTTCACCGCCGCCGGACTTGCCATCCCGAAATAACCGGAACCTATCGCCGAGGGAAAAGCAGCAAAAGGTTGATTTAAAACAAACTTAATTGTAGACTTATCAACAACTGCCACATCTTTTACCAGGGAAGTTTTATCTCCCTTAAAGCCACCAAAAAAATCTTTCCAAATTTGATATGTCTTGCCAGATTCTCGATAACCGTTAGGATTTTTCGCATCCCACCAGCGATCCACATTAAACTTAACAGCTTCCGCATCAAAATTTGTGCCGTCGTGAAATTTGACCCCGGAACGCAATTTAAAAGTCCAAGTTTTGCTATCTGTAGAACTTGACCATTCAGTAGCGAGACTCGGCTCAAGTTCCACAGTTCCCGGTTTGAAATCAGTCAAGCGATTGTAAATTTGGTCAATAACAATCACCGAATTGCCATCCGTAATATTTCCCGGTTCCAGATTGACCGGCTGACCCCCCGCACCGTAGACTAAAGCTCCCGGTGGTACTGCGGCAGGAGTTGTCGGAGTTGGAGAGTTATTGCTAACCGTGTTTGAAGTAGTGCTGCAATTTGAGAGAATTACAGCCATCCCAAAAACTAAACCTAATAAAACTAAACGCCAGGATTTTAACAATCTCATCTCAATAGCTCCTGTTTAATAGTAAATTGTACTCATGTAATAATAAAATGGTAATTCTCCCCGGCTCTTCCCTGTGCGAGCTCTGCGCTCTCTGCGGTTAATTTAATAAATTCTATCAGGACTTACGCAACTGTCACAAGCACTAGCGGCTAAGCCACAGCATCCGCCCAAAAACAAGACCCTAAAAATAGTGAGGGATAGAACAGGCCAACTCCAGTTCTATCCTAACTATTTCTGAACCTATCAAGCAGCTTTTTCTCCAAAAAACTTTAGGCGTTTCAACCACTTCTGCCAGTATTCCAGCAATTGTTCGCGTTCCAACACAAATATTTCCGCATCTTCATCGGGAAGAGCCACAACAATCAAAGCATTAACAATTTTATTACCAAACAGAGTCTCACCATAGCATCGATTAATTGCCCCACCATAAGCAACTAACTGTAAAGGCTTGTCGTAGAGTTTTTCTACTCGCAGTTTAGGTTCTTCAGCAGTCGTCCACTCAATAGTGCAGGGAACACCTTGATAACGGTCAACTAAATCAACTTTTCCGGCGTATCCTTCCACATAATTTGGCACAACTGTCTCCACCAACTGGACATCGCTAAGTTTCTCCAGTACGGACTGAACGCTATAACAATAGGGCTGAATTAGGCTGGAAGCAGTGGGAGATAACCCTTGCAAATAATCCTTAACCCACTGATGCAATAGTTCTCCCCGGCGACGGCTGGTTGCAGCAATGCGATTTGCTTCTGCGTTCCCTACTTTCTTGCGCCAATTAGAAAGAGCAGCTACAGACTCAATCGGCTGTGTAGCCTTAAGTATCGTGGTAACTGCTGGTAGCAGAATCCCATTTTCATCTTGGTAGTCAAACCGTCCATTAGCCCTGGTTCTTTTCATGATAAGAATCTCCCAAAAATTGCTAAATTCAATTTCGCAATTTAGCTTTGGAGATATCTCTCACATTGAGGCTGACTTAGCCTGACTTAGGCTGACATATCTACAATTTTCAGTTTCAGCCTGCTATTGAATAGCATTTTTGCTCCAGAATAAGTAATATAAGAGCAGCCCTAACTGTGACTTAAGGCTAGATAGAAGATACTGGACTCGCTTTCAGGTAAAAGAGAGGTTAGTCAATGACGCTGCCGCGTGAATTTTTAATTGAGATGGCTCGTAAGTATGCGCTTTCGCCAGAGCAAAAGGATGCTTTTGTAATCTGGTTTAGCAGTAACAAGACAGAGTTGGATATAGCAACAGAACTCCATATCACCAACAGTGCGCTTACCACTCGCATGAGCCACGTTTACAAAAAGTTTAGTATCAACGGTAAAGGCCCCGGTAAATATGGTCGCTTGCTCAATTTTCTGACTGCTGAATATCGTAAATGTAAGGCTTGTGACTCTTCAACTTCTAATCTGTCAGAGGATGAGTTAAATGACTTGATAGAAGAGGTACGCGAGAAGTGCCGCGAGATGATTCAAGACCAATGCGGTACAATGCGATCGCTCACCATGTCACAACCCATTGACGTAAGTGACCTTTACACCAACGTCAATATTCTGGAAAAAATTACCAGTCATCGGCGACGCGAAATTGATGAACTGTTGCAAGACTGTAATTCAGAAAACTTCGATCGCTTCGGACTGGGCAGAGTAACTGATAAACGAATGTTAGGACGAGAAGCGGTTGAGAAATACTCAAAATTAATGGTGTTGGGTAAGCCCGGTTCAGGAAAAACTACATTTTTGAAGCATTTAGCAATTCAGTGCGATCGAGGTAAATTCCAAGCTCATCGCCTTTCTGTTTTTATCACGCTCAAGCAGTTTGCAGAAACAGAAGGAAAACCGAGCTTACTGGAATACATCACCCAAATTTTTTATGATTGTGATGTTTCTGCTGACCAAATAGCTGTCCTTTTCAAGCACGGTAAGACACTGGTTTTACTCGATGGTTTAGATGAAGTAAAAGATGAGGATAACAACCGTGTTATCAAGCAAGTTCGCGATTTTTCTGACAAGTTTCGCACGAATCACTTTGTAATAACTTGCCGGATTGCAGCAAAAGATTATACTTTTGAGAAGTTTACAGAGGTTGAAGTCGCAGATTTTGATGACAAACAGATAGCCACCTTTGCCCGAAAATGGTTTCAAGCTAAGGAATCAGCGAAAGCAGAGGAATTTATTCAACAGCTTAGGGAAAACAACCGGATTCGAGAACTGGCAACAAATCCGTTATTGCTAACGCTGTTATGTTTGGTGTTTGAAGAATCCGCCAAATTTCCCGGCTTACGTTCAGATCTTTATGAAGAAGGAGTAGATATTCTGCTGAGAAGATGGGATGAAACGCGAAAGATTGAGCGAGAGCTGGTTTATAAAAATCTTTCATTGCAGTACAAGAAAGATTTACTCAGTCAAATTGCTCTAACGACATTTCAGCAGGGAGACTATTTCTTTAAACAGAAACAGCTAGAACAGTACATTTCTGATTACATCCGCAATCTGCCCGATGCTCAAAACAACCCGGAGGCGTTGCAACTGGATAGTGAAGCGGTGCTAAAATCAATTGAGGCGCAACATGGGTTATTGGTGGAACGGGCGCATAAAATCTATTCTTTTTCTCACTTGACTTTTCAAGAGTATTTTATAGCCCAAAAAATTGCAATCACTTGTAATTCATACATACCAAAGCAACAGGCTTGGCAAATTCTGATTAATAACATTACTGATAAACGCTGGCGGGAAGTGTTTTTTTTAGTGGTTGAAATGTTAGCAACTGCAGACTGTATGTTGTTTTTTATGAAGCAGGCAATTGATGTACTTTTAGTGCATGATGAAAAGTTACAACATTTTTTGTATTGGATAAATCAAAAATCTTGCTTAATTCAACTTCCGTTTAAAAGAGCAGCAATCCGAGCCTTCTACTTCGATCTAGCTGTGGCTCCGGCCTCCACTCATTCGCCCGATCTTGATTGCTCTCTAAACCTTGCCTTTAAGGTTGATTATAATTTAATATCTTTCCACGAAAATTTTAACACCTCTCCTGTTGATTTCCATCTCGATTTCTGTCTGTGTGCCACTCTCGCTCATGCCATTAACGACTGTATCGATACTGACTTTGTTACCCCTGACTTTGAGTTTGATTTTAATCTGTGCCAATCATTGCAAAAACTTGAAGCGGAAATACCTGATTGGAAAGATAGTATTTTATTTGATAAGTGGCAAGCAGAAAATGGTCAACTTTGGAGTGAAAAATTCAGAAGTTTGATTATAAAATATCGCAATATTGGCCATAACTGGCTGTTTAACGACTCACAAAAGCAACTCTTACAGCAGTATTACGATGCCAATAAGCTGCTGATAGATTGTCTAAATAGCGGTTGTAATGTATCTCCTGAAGTGCGCGAAGAGATTGAAGAAACATTGTTATTACCAAAATATGAAGTTAAAAAGTGGAAGTAAAAGCACCGACTCTCGTCCGTGTATTGAGAATATCTTCCAGATATGTAGATTAAGTCAACCAAGATCAGCCAGTGTAACTAATCTGCTTGAAGGCTCGCAATTAAAACCAAACAGAATCTAAATATATTCTTCACTTGTCCCCTATTGAGAGATCATAAAACCCACATTCCGCAGATATTCAAGCAGAGGTAAAGGAAGATAGATTCGGCAACAATAAACTCCCAAACGATTGCACGGCAATTGTTTGGGAGTTTTTAGTGTATAATAGATTTCTGATGTAAAGCAACTCTAAAAATCATGAACCAGCCATTATCAGGGATAAATATCGTAAATTTAGACCACTTGGGAATAGTAGCGGGGATAATAG